>DAIOHI010000666.1:0-1005 GCA_036744815.1 Paludibacteraceae bacterium | reverse complement strand
TGGAAATAATGAAGGAGATGGGAATGGATATTCATCTGATTCGCGCTGGTTATGCCAACATGTTTTTGAGTCCGATTTTCGCGCAAACTTTGGCAAATGTCAGCGGAGCAACCATTGAACTTTTCGACACCGACGGAGCTGCCGGCGCGGCGCGAGCAGCCGGAATGGGAGCAGGCATTTATAAATCGAATAATGAAGCTTTCGCCTCGTTGGAAAAATTAGCGGTGATAGAACCGGAAAAAGATAAATCGGATTTATATCGCGAAACTTACGAAAAGTGGAAAAACATCTTATTATCTTAGTTTTTAAAGAACTACAAATAACAATTAATTTATAAAATCAAAAAAATTATGGCAACAAAAGAATTCTTTCCGGAAATCGGAAAAATCAAATTTGAAGGAAAAGACAGTAAAAACCCATTAGCATTCCGCTATTATGATCCGGAAAAAGTAGTTAATGGTAAAAAAATGAAAGATTGGCTTCGCTTCTCTATGGCATGGTGGCATACACTTTGCGCCGAAGGCGGCGATCCATTCGGTCCCGGCACAAAAACATTCCCATGGAATGCTGGCGCATCGGCATTGGAAATTGCAAAACACAAACTGGATGCCGGATTCGAATTCATGCAAAAAGTAGGTATCGAATACTATTGCTTCCATGATGTGGATTTGATTGACGAAGGTAACACAATTGAAGAATACGAAGCCAACTTGAAAGCTATCGTAGCTTATGCTAAACAAAAACAAGCTGAAACCGGTATCAAATTGCTTTGGGGAACAGCGAATGTTTTTGGAAACAAACGTTATATGAACGGAGCAGCAACTAATCCGAATTTTGATGTAGTAGCACGCGCAGCCGTACAAATCAAAAACGCGATTGACGCAACTATCGAATTAGGCGGCGAAAATTATGTATTCTGGGGTGGGCGCGAAGGTTATATGACACTTTTGAACACCGACCAAAAACGCGAAAAAAATCACTTGGCACAAATGCTGACTTTGGCTC
>DAIOHI010000665.1:0-1020 GCA_036744815.1 Paludibacteraceae bacterium | reverse complement strand
AAAGCTGTTCCCGGATTGTACAAAGCGGCAAGCAATCGTTTCTATATCGACAATTTCTATATTTTCGTAACGAAAAAAGTGATATTCAACTGTATTTCGCGTCCGATAGCTTGGTTCGACCGTCACGTGATTGACGCGACGATGGACAACTTAGCCAATGTAACGCAATGGGCTTCGGTTAAAATCAGAGGATTGCAATCAGGACAATTGCAACGTTATGCTTTCGTGTTTTTGTTGGGAGCTTTGATACTCGCGGCATTCGGAATCATCTTGTTTTTAGCTGCGTAATAAAGATTTAAAAGAATTAATTATTCGTTTGTAAAAGGATTTAACGAGACAATAGTATATGAACTTTTTATCGATTTTTGTACTTATACCGGTACTGATGATGGCAGGGTTGTTTCTGGCAAAGAGCCGAAAACAAATTCAAGCTATTGCATTAACGGGAGCTTCTTTGCTCGTGGTAATGGCAGGAATACTTACTTACATGTATCTTGGTGAACGTATTGGCGGAAATACTGCCGAGATGTTGTTTACAGCTGATACGGTTTGGTATGCGCCGTTAAATATCCATTATTCCACCGGAGTGGACGGAGTGTCGGTTGCGATGCTGATATTGTCGGTAATAATCGTATTCACAGGCGTACTTGCTTCGTGGAAAATAGATCCGCTTCCGAAAGAATTCTTCTTGTGGTTCTGCCTGTTGTCGATAGGAGTTTTCGGATTCTTTATTTCGACCGACTTATTTACCATGTTTATGTACTACGAAATCGCTTTGATACCGATGTACCTGCTTATCGGTTTATGGGGCAGCGGACGTAAAGAATACTCGGCGATGAAGCTTACGCTGATGTTGATGGGAGGTTCTGCTTTTATTCTTCTTGGTATTTTAGGAATTTATTACGGTTCGGGTGCAACAACAATGAATCTTTTGGAACTTTCTAAATTACATATTCCTGTTGAAATGCAACGTTGGTTGTTTCCCATTGTGTTTTTGGGTTTCGGGGTGCTTGGCGCGTT
>DAIOHI010000664.1:0-1049 GCA_036744815.1 Paludibacteraceae bacterium | reverse complement strand
AGTCCCATATCTTTGTAGCCCGATGCACCAAGGAAAAAAGCTTCGCGCTGTGTCGTGCTTTGCTTTCCCGTCCAGTCGAGCCAAAGATTAAAGAAAGAAGCATCACGACTTCCTATCTGCCAAAATAATCCTTGCATGCTAGGGACATAATATCCTACCGAATCCTGAAAAAGAAAATCGGAGTAATTCGAAAGCAAGTCGCCCCGCGGAAAAATTCCCGCGTATAATTTCATATCTGTTTGTTCGAAAAGATAATATGCCATTGGAGCGATTCCATCAACAAAGGATGTCGAGCCAGTGTTGCGCCAAGCGCTGAATCCGGTCAATAGATGATGTTCGTCCGACCACTTCAACCCTAATTCCGGAGAAATCCGAACAACGGACATTGTTTGATCAGCAGTAAGCGAAGAGCGAGCAAACTCGGTATTATCGAAAAAATAATCAATCCCGGCACGCCATTCAAAACTAATATCTTGAGCTTTCAACAGCAAACAAGATAAAGATACAATTAGCACAAAAAGTCCGATACGGAGTTTTATCATCCATTTAAGTTTTAAAAAACAAAAATAATGATTTAATCTGCAAAAAACATAAATAATGTTTTTTTTAGCTCCCTATATAAGGATTTATCTCCTTTTTAGTCAGGAAAAAGTATGGAAAGATGAATTCGATAGAAAAAAATGCTTAATGCGAATGTCCTCCGTTCGTCGAAAACACATACATCAGCAGAATTCCGATTATGATAAACAGCAAGTTCAACCAGGTGTTGCGCTTTGATGTTTCTTTCAGAACCTCGGGAAGTAAATTAGCCACAGCTAAATACACAAAACCTCCGGCGGCGATAGGCAGTATATAAGTAGAAAGGTTGTTGATTCCTGAGCCAATCCACAAGGTGAGTAAAGTCCCTAAAATGGCGGTAGAAGCGGAATAAAAATTATACAACAAAGCTTTTTTCTTCGAAAATCCGGCTTTCAACAATATTCCGAAATCGCTGATTTCCTGAGGAATTTCGTGCAAGACAACGGCTAAAGTCGTAGCAAGCCCTAATT
>DAIOHI010000663.1:0-1060 GCA_036744815.1 Paludibacteraceae bacterium | reverse complement strand
TTCGATTTTTCAATAAAACAACAAAAGCATTCGTAAAGAATGCTTTTGTTGAAAATTAAAAGGCTTTGAAACCAATTATCTCGCGTATATCTTTTATTGTTTTTGCGGCGCTCGCCTTAGCTTTCTCTTTACCCATATTTGCAGCCTTGGAAACATAAGCGTCGTCAGCTGAAATTTCCTTTATTCGCTCGCGGAAAGGCGCTGTAAAAGCAATCATATCTTCTGCCAATTGTTTTTTCATATCGCCGTAGCGTATTTGGCAAGTGTTGTATTTTTCTTCGAAAAAAGCCAAAGTATCAGGAGCCGATACGACTTTCATCAATTGAAAAATATTCTGAATGGCTTCCGGCTTCGGTTGATTGGGCTCCGTTGGACCGGAATCAGTAACGGCTTTCATCACTTTTTTACGGATATCTTCCGGCTCATCGGCTAAATAAATCGCATTTCCTTCGCCTTCCGATTTTCCCATTTTTCCTGATCCGTTCAGTCCCGGTATTTTCACTAATTCCTTTCCGAAATTATAAGCCTGAGGTTCGGGGAAATAATCCTGTCCGTACATCCGGTTGAAGCGGTTGGCAAAAGTGCGCGCCATTTCCAAATGTTGTTCCTGGTCTTTTCCTACCGGAACTTTTGTGGCGCGATGTATCAATATATCGGCAGCCATCAAAGTGGGATAAGTAAGTAGTCCCGCATTGACGTTTTGCGGATTCTGGCGTATTTTATCTTTAAATGAAGTGCAACGTTCCAACTCGCCGATATAAGCGTTCATGTTTAAGAACAAATATAGCTCAACCACTTCGGGAACATCGCTTTGCACATACAAAGTTGATTTTTCGGGATCAAGTCCGGCAGCCAAGTATTCGACCAATATCTGACGCACGTTTTCATGCAAATCTTTAGGTGTGGGATGCGTGGTAAGCGAATGATAATCGGCAATGAAAAAATAGCAATTATGCTGATTCTGCATTTCGATAAAATTGCGCAAAGCACCAAAATAATTTCCTAAATGTAAGTTTCCCGTAGGGCGTATTCCGCTAAGAACTGTTTCCATAATCTGTTT
>DAIOHI010000662.1:0-1096 GCA_036744815.1 Paludibacteraceae bacterium | reverse complement strand
ATACGATACGAAATACATATTTAGTTACACTAATGATCGAAAGATAGAAAATATTGATATAGCTTTTTTTTACTCTGGCAGATGGATTGATTATTTGTCACTTACCTATAGTTATGAAATCTCATCAGTAGAGAATAATACTTATAACGAAGTTTCGATTGCATTCAGTGAATCGGAGTTGATGATTACATCTTCTTGTTCGGAACAGATATCCGTTTATTCGGCATCAGGTGTTTTGATAACACAAATTGATAAGAAAGAAGGGCGTATTGTGAAAAAAATATCGAATGCTAATGAATTCCTTATTGTAAAAGGAAGTTCAGGATGGGTCAAGAAAATTGTAGGCTAAGTTTTGTCCATTCTTAACCTTTAGAAGGTAAAGAGCAATGGATAATGATGTTTTTTATTCTTTCTATCTTTGTAGAAAATTAGCAGTCGCATTTTGTTTGCTTTTTACAAAAAAGTCATTGTCTTATATTCTCGCTTTAATTCTTAGCTAAATAATTTGGATAACTCTTCTCTTACATTTCAAAAAAATCTCTTATATTTGCCAACCGAGAAATTTTAAAATTATATAGAAAGATATGTTGAAAGAAATTTTATCAGTATCCGGTAAACCCGGTCTGTTTAAGCTTGTTTCCCAAGGGAAAAATATGTTGATTGTAGAGTCCTTGATTGACGGCAAGCGCATACCTACTTATTCGAGCGACAAAGTTGTTTCGTTGGGCGATATCGCTATTTTTACCGAAACAGGAGAAGCTCCTTTAGTTCAGGTTCTTGAAAGTGTGAAAAAGAAAGAAAACGGAGCTATTTGCTCACTCGATCCGAAATCGGATAACGATAAGCTGCGTACATATATGAGCGAAATATTACCTGATTATGATTCGGAGCGCGTTTATCCTAGTGATATCAGGAAAATGATAGTTTGGTACAATACCTTGATAAATAAAGGCATTACTGACTTTGAAGCGAAAGAGGATGAAACTCAATCGGAAGCCGTGAAAGAAATAAAAGCCGCTGCACCGAAAAAAGTAGCGAAAAACGAAACGAAAGTAAAAATCGAAACGAAGAAAACTTCTGTTCCACAAAAAAAACT
>DAIOHI010000661.1:0-1100 GCA_036744815.1 Paludibacteraceae bacterium | reverse complement strand
GTAAAATGCCTCATTATAGGTTGTTCGCCGACAATTTTATATCCGCTCGTAATACTTTCCCGACGATCGTACACGTTTTTCAGAGCAGTAGCCACAACAGCAATATGATTATTCGTATATGTGCGTCGAGGAATAGCCAAACGAAGTAATTCCAAACGAGGATAACGATTTTCGCGTGTAACAGGATCGCGGTCGGCAAGTATCGCACCGATTTCCACTCCACGTATTCCGGCTTCCAGATACAATTCCACACCCAAAGTTTGAGCTACAAATTCTTCTTTAGGAACATGAGGCAAGGCTTTTTTAGCATCGATAAAGATGGCATGTCCACCCGCAGGACGCTGATAAGGTACGCCATATTCGTCCAACAATTCTCCTAGATAAGCAACTTGATTAATGCGGCTTTCCAAATAATCGAAGTCGATGCCTTCGTATAAACCTTGAGCCAAAGCACTCATATCGCGCCCCGACATACCACCGTAAGTAATGAAACCTTCGTTCATAATGCAATACATCTGACATTTGCGCCAAAGTTCGGCATCTTTAAAAGCAACAAAACCTCCCATATTGACAATCGCGTCCTTTTTCGACGACATAGTCATAATGTCCGCATAAGAGAACATCTCTCTTACAATTTCTTTTATCGACTTGTCGGCGTAAGCTTCCTCACGTGTCTTAATAAAATACGCATTCTCGGCAAAACGAGCCGCATCAATCTGAAGTGCTACGCCATATTTTTTACAAAGAGCAGATACCTCGCGGATGTTCTGCATCGAAACAGGCTGACCACCAGCAGTATTGTTTGTTATAGTTAATACTACGCAAGGGATTTTTTCTTTCGGATATTGCTTCAACAGCGTTTCGAGTTTTTCCGTATCTACATTTCCCTTGAAAGGCAGTTCGGCTTGCGTATCAGATGCTTCATCAATAGTACAATCCACAGCTTTCGCGGCACGAAATTCGATATGTCCCTTCGTTGTGTCGAAATGCGAATTGCCGGGCAGCACATCATCCGCTTTAATAATAGCCGAATATAAAATATTCTCAGCCGCGCGTCCCTGATGAGTTGGCAAAAAGTAATCGAAGCCCAAAATATCTTT
>DAIOHI010000660.1:0-1102 GCA_036744815.1 Paludibacteraceae bacterium | reverse complement strand
GCTCGCATTCTATGCACAGGAAGCGCCCGAAATTGCCATGCGTGCCGACCGCCTAACATCAAGCGCTAACATTGTGACGGCAAGTAGCCTTGCCGTGGTTGAAGCAAAATATATATTAAATGCTTCCGGAGGTATTCCAAGCCCCGAAATTGTTTTTGAAGAAAAGCATTTTATGGGAGACGAACTCTCGAAGAAATGGAGTGCCTTCCAACAAAACTACAAACGTGTTTACGAGCAGTCGGTCGGATTTTCGAGTTCGACAGTCGAAATCGTTAAGCCTACTATCTACAATAGCGTGAATCGCGTGAATAGTTTTTATAAGAAAGCCTTGCGCAAGGGCGAAATTACGGAAAGCGAAACGAAAAAAACACTCAACCATCTTCTTGACTGTGCCAATCTGCTTTGCTTCGAAGACAACACGGAGAATATTGAAAGCGAGATAAAGCAGGCAAAAACAACGGAAGATATCATCAGGATTTTCGCTTCCATCCGAATTAATTATTAAAAAAACCAATCCTGATTCCTAGAAGGAACTTTGCTAAACAAGAATAGCGGTAAGTTTTGATCTTGGATAAGGATTAGGAATTAATTTATAAATACAAATGAACAAACAAGTTTCTTTCAACAAATTCTTAATGCCTTTGTTTTTGGCAGTCTTTTTATTGGGCTGTCAACAAAGCGAAGCTGCCCAAAAGCAAATCGGTGTAAAAGGTGTGGTCGTTGACCAAAACGGAGAGCCCGTTCGAGGCGTGGTAGTAAACGACGGAACAAACTTCACTCAAACGGACGAAAAAGGTGCTTACTATCTACCTTCCGATTTAGCGCGAAACAAGTATGTGTCGATTTCTATCCCTGCCGATTATGATATTGAAAACACGGTAGTAAGCAGTTATTATTCCAAACTTGTTTACGGAAACGGGGAAAACCAACGGAGTTTTAAGTTGAAAAAACGTTCAGCTATAAACAAGGATTTTGTTTACATTCCTGTTTCCGATCCGCAAGTAAGAAATGCCGCTGAAATGAAACGATTTCAGGACGAAACGATTTTGGATTTAAAAGCCACGCTGCAACAACTCACCGGACAGGAGGCTTACATCATGAC
>DAIOHI010000659.1:0-1106 GCA_036744815.1 Paludibacteraceae bacterium | reverse complement strand
GTGTTTTTGTTCAGGATAAAGAAATAAAACTTACTCCACGTACAATTGCTACGGATCCGGTGCTTTATACCAACATTTACGAAATAGGCGGAAAGAAAATAGCTTATCTTTTTTACACCGATTTTATCAGCAATTATAACAAAAGCTTATATAAAGCATTTTCAAAATTTAAAAGTGAAGGCGTTACCGATTTGGTGCTCGATTTGCGTTACAATCATGGCGGAGCCATTACGGCAGCTACTTATTTGAGCTCAATGATTGCTCCAAAAACAGTAGTTGAGGAAAAATCGCCCTTTGCCATTCTTTCTTACAATAATTTTCTGAATCAGCATTTTGGTCAAAGTATTGATAGTTTAGGCGTATATAATTCCGAGAATGACCAAAATCCCTTGGACGCCAACTTGAATTTGAATAAAGTATATATCATTGCTACCAGCGATTCTTATTCGGCATCCGAACTGACGGCTTTTTGTTTGAAACCTTATATGGATGTGGTGCATATCGGAGAAAATACAGGAGGAAAATATACCGCGTCTTTCACTTTGCATCCATACGATGAAGGGATAGGCGTGCCGATATACGATGAATCGAAACTTTCAACTACGATAAAAAGAAAGTTCGCTAATTGGGCGATGCAGCCTATTATAGCAAAATATACCAATTGCCGGAACGAGGATTTCTCTACTCCCGGTCATTTGGTTCCGGATCATTTTTTACAAGAAGGAAACTGGGATATTAACAATTGGGCTCAGATAGGCGATACAAAAGACGGCTATTTAGGGCAGGCAATTTATATGATTACAGGAGATGAAAGTTACAAGCCGACATATAAAGCATCAGTTCATAAAGTAAATAAAGTGGATCGAGAAACATCCATTAAGTTGAGCAACCCGAATGACTTTCGAAAGGAAGCCGTTATCTTGGATAATGTGAACTTCCCTTTCATTGACTTCAAAAAGCTAATAGATTCCGTCGATTCTAAGCACTAAGATTTAGAATATCCAAAGAGTTGTTTATCTACAGATTACTTGAATGATTTGCAAACTCTTTGTGTGATTTTTTTTCGTATTAATTCGTGTAATTTATGGACTAACGAGATGCTTTCT
>DAIOHI010000658.1:0-1121 GCA_036744815.1 Paludibacteraceae bacterium | reverse complement strand
GATTTCCCTTCGCCATTGCGACCGACAAAAGCGACCTTCTCGCCTCGTTCGATGGCGAAATTTGCATTGCCAAACACCAATTTACCATCATAAGATTTACTCAAATTTTCAGCTATCACAGGATAGCTTCCCGAGCGTGGAGAAGGAGGAAAACGCAACTTCAATGCCGAAGTATCCAACTCGTCCACTTCAATGATTTCAAGCTTTTCGAGCATTTTAACCCGCGACTGCACTTGCAATGTTTTAGAATAAGTTCCCTTGAAACGTTCGATAAATTCGGTAGTTTCGGCAATCATCTTCTGTTGCTCCTCGTACTGCTTTTGCTGTTGCTCGCGCCGCTCCTTACGCAATTCCAAATAATGCGAATACTTCGCTTTGTAATCGTAAATGCGCCCCATTGTGACCTCGATGGTACGTGTCGTAATGTTATCGACAAAGGCGCGGTCGTGCGAAATTACCACAACGGCTTTGGCTGTATTGATCAAAAAATCTTCAAACCATTGTATCGAATCGATGTCCAAATGGTTGGTCGGCTCGTCGAGCAGGATCAGATCGGGGTTTTGAAGCAGGATTTTCGCCAACTCGATACGCATGCGCCAGCCTCCGCTAAATTCAGATGTCTTCCGCTGGAAATCCGATCGCTCGAAACCTAATCCAAGCAAGGTCTTTTCGACATCGGCATCATAATTTGTTTCTTCGATACTATAGAACTTTTCGCTCAATGTCGAAACTTGCTCTATCAACTGCATATATTCGTCCGACTCGTAATCCGTGCGAGTGGTCAGCTCTTCGTTCAAGGCTTCTATTTCTTTCTCCAAACTATGAATATGCGCGAAAGCTTGTGCTGTTTCTTCAAACACCGTACGATGATCTTCCGTCATCAAATGTTGTGGAAGATAAGCTATCACAAAGTCTTTGGGCGCCGACACTTTTCCCTTCGAAGGCTCGCGAGTGCCGGCAAGTATTTTTAATAAAGTGGATTTCCCCGCGCCATTCTTTCCCATCAAAGCAATGCGATCTTTGGGATTAATTACAAAAGAAACATCCGAAAACAGCGTCGATCCGCCAAACTCAACCGTTAATCCATCAACTGAAACCATGTATTTATCATTCTTCATTTT
>DAIOHI010000657.1:0-1128 GCA_036744815.1 Paludibacteraceae bacterium | reverse complement strand
GGTGTCAGAATTATAGTTCCAAATGGAAGCAACATCGGTATTAAACCGGCATATTTCTCATTGACGTTAAATTTATTGATCATCAAATCGGTTGCATAATTCAAGAAAGGGAATACTGCCGAGTAGAACAACACACACAAAACTGCAATCAACCAAAAACCTTTACTTTTTAAGATCAACCCTATATCGGAAATTTTGAATCCTTCTTTGTCCTCTACATTTGTCGTTGCATCTACAGCCAATTCCTTATCCAGCTTCTTATCCATGAAAGTGTATCCTAAGAAGGCTAAGAATCCGATTGTAATCAGTACAAGCCCTAAGAGCATCGGTGCTGTCAATCCATGCGAAGCAGCTACGAAAGGAACTAAACCAAGCGCTAAGCCGGTGCCTAATCGGGCAGTAGCCATCTCCAAGCCCATAGCCAAAGCCAACTCCTTACCTTTAAACCATTTTACAATGATTTTAGAAACAGTAATTCCGGCAATTTCCACTCCGACGCAATAAATTGCAAAACCAATGGAAACCATAAATACTTGTGCTTTTATCTGCCAAAACAAAACATTCCACTCTTCCGTCATCCAAGCGGGAGTGGTTAAAGCTATATACATAACTGCCGTTCCGACAATCATTGTTAGCGCGGCAATAATCCCGGCAACGCGAACGCCTAATTTATCGAGAATGATACCGCCGATAATAAGCATGAATAAAAATACATTAAACCAACCGTAAGAGAAACGGAATACTCCGAAATCGGAACTTGTCCAAAGCATTTCTGTTTCCAGCGAACGTTTTAAAGGCGAGAGCAAGTCTTGGACAAAATATCCGCAGAACATCGTAAATGCAACAATAGCAAGCGCAATCCATCGAGCTTTTTTAGAATCTCGCAAGGATGTAATAATTTTTTCAGTCATAAGTCCTTTTGTTTGTTTTTTTATGATTTTACATTGAAAAACGTGCAAATGTACAAATATAATGCGATAATTTTCTTTGTTTTCTTTATTTTCTTTTACAATCTATAGATTGTCATATAATTAACAGGTCAATTTACCAAACAAATTATTATCATACAAAAAATATTTATATTTTTGCAAACATTACTATCAATTATTAATCTTATAAATAAATTTT
>DAIOHI010000656.1:0-1132 GCA_036744815.1 Paludibacteraceae bacterium | reverse complement strand
AGCATTAGTTGCTTCAGGACCACAATTGTAATTCTTGATTACATAATAAATAGAAAAAGGGCAAACGAAAGTTTGTCCTTTTTCTATTTATTATCATTCGATGAAATAATACAAAGAAACATATTTAACAGAACTTACTATATTTGCCTATCAATATAAAAAACATCAAAATCATGTCAACAAAAACATCAAAAGAGCTTAGCTCCGAGCAAACAACTGAATTGCTGAGAATATTGAAAGATCGTTTTGAAAAAAACATGACGCGCCACAAAGATGTGAAATGGGAAAATGTAAGTGCAAAACTAAATGTATCGGCGGAAAAACTATGGTCGCTCAACGAAATGGAGACTACAGGAGGAGAACCGGATCTTATCGCTGTGGACGAAAAAACCGAAGAATTCATCTTTTGCGACTGCTCAATTGAAAGCCCTAAAGGACGAAGAAGTATTTGCTACGATCGCGAGGCTCAAGAATCGAGAAAGGAATTTAAACCTGCGAACAATGCCATTGATTTGGCAAATTACATGGGCATAGAAATCTTGGACGAAGAAGAATATAAAAACTTACAAAAACTTGGAAGGTTTGATACGAAATCTTCGAGCTGGATAAAAACGCCATCTGATATCAGAAAATTAGGCGGTGCTCTTTTTGCCGATTTTCATTACGGACGAGTTTTCGTTTATTACAACGGAGCACAATCGTATTACGCTGTGAGAGGATTTAGAGGTGTTTTGAGAGTTTAATTCATATCCACTTTTTATTAAAATGAAACAAATAAATATCGATACGTGGAAGCGAAAAGAACATTTCGAATTCTTTTCTGCCATGAAAAGTCCGTTTTTAGGGATAACTGCCAATGTTAATTGTACGAAAGCATATAAAGAAGCAAAGGAAAAACAGGTTTCTTTTTTTGCCTATTACATGCATAAATCAATCGCGGCGGTAAACAGCATTCCCGAATTTAAATACCGTATTATCGACAATGAAATTTATGAAGTCGATAAAATAAATGTCGGAACTACTCTAGGAAGAGATGATCAGACTTTTGCTTTTGCTTATGTAGAATACGATGAAAAGTTTGATATATTCAACGAAAGCTTGAAGGCTGAAATTGAATCCGTAAAGAACTCCA
>DAIOHI010000655.1:0-1132 GCA_036744815.1 Paludibacteraceae bacterium | reverse complement strand
TCTTTGACACAAAAGAAGCAACCGTATTATTTATTAGAAATCCGTTGAAATCATCCTGTATAATTTCCGCCGCAGTGGAATTTTCGATCATGATGGAAGGCGTATGACATATGGCTGCTTCGTGTACCACCATTCCAAAAGTATCATATAACGAAGGAAAAAGGAACAAATCAGCAGCAAGATAATACTGTTTCAATTGCTCTCTATCAAGCAGCATTCCTTCGAATTTCACTTTGTTTTTTAAACCTAAATTTTCGCTAAGCTCTTTCATTTCCGATGCCGCGTAACCAGTTCCCACAAAAAACATTTTAAAAGGCAACTCTTTTATTTCGGCTAATGTTTCGAGAATCAGACGAGTATTTTTTTCCCAAATATGCTGCCCGACGAATAAAAACATCAATTCTTCATCATTCACCTGCAATTTTTTTCGTGCTTTGGCTTTCAAGGGAGCAATGTCTTCATTCAACGAGAAATCACTTCCATTATCTACCACTTCCACTTTTCCTTTGAAACCATACTCGCGTATCGTGTCTTCAACTGCCGCTTGAGGAATCCAAACTTCATCCGCTTTTTCGAAAAAACGAATTACTTCTTTTACCATCAAATTTGCAATATGTTCGCTACGAACAGCTCGTTCGAAATCATCTTTGAATTTCGAATGAAATGTGGCAACTAAAGGAATGCTTCTTTCTTTTGTGATTCGCCGTGCCAGCGCAGCGGAAGAAAAAGGACAATGTGCATGAATAATTCCGAATGGAATTCTTTCCAATTTCTCTTTTATAAATGGATCAAAATCGGGCAATCCTAAACGATAGGGTTTTCGGATGACCACCGGAAGGGAAGAATATCTATAAATAGGATAAGGCTCGCTATCGACATGATTGGGAGCTTTTGGCGTAACAACACAAACGGGAATATCTTTCTGATGAATCCAATAAGCATAGTTTTGAGCTGCAAGAGCTACACCATCCATAATGGGAGGGAAACTATCATTGAAAATGCCAATCGTTTTCAACAATTTTACATCTTCTTCTTTCATAAGTGGTTTAACTGTTTTTTAGTTTACTCTTCACGTCATCTTAAAAACGGACACAAAAGTAATAAAAGAAATACTATTGCAATAATTTCATTT
>DAIOHI010000654.1:610-1141 GCA_036744815.1 Paludibacteraceae bacterium | reverse complement strand
GAATCATCAAGATTGGGAGGATTACTTTCAAACCGTAAAGAATTACGGATTTAATCACGTTCGTTTTCATTCCTGGTGTCCACCGAAGGCAGCTTTCGATGTGGCTGATGCGATGGGAATTTATTTACAAGTAGAATTACCTTATTGGGGACCGGTCACTAATGATTCGGAACATCCCGTTTCCCGTTTTTTATATGCCGAAGCTCTTGCTGTATTGCACGAATTTGCCAATCATCCGTCTTTCGTATTATTTTCGACAGGCAACGAACCTTGGGGCGATATAAGTGGACTTCGGGCATTAACTGCTCGTTTTAAAGCAGAAGATTCCCGTCCTCTTTATGCTTTTGGTTCGAATTATCACATGGGATGGTCGGGCGAGCAAGAAGGCGAAGATTTTATGGTAACTTGCCGTGTAGGAGGAGAAAATGACGACAAGTTTGAGCCGCAAGTGAGAAGTTCTTTCTCTTTTGCCGACGCGATTGACGGAGGAAGACTGAACGCGACTTATCCTAATACGGAAATGGATTTTTC
>DAIOHI010000654.1:0-600 GCA_036744815.1 Paludibacteraceae bacterium | reverse complement strand
GAGCAGCCGCTCCAGCGCCGGCGTGGGCGCGACGGCGTCGTCGTCGCGCCACCAGACCGGCAGGATCAGGCCTTCGTCGCGCCAGCGCGCCAGCACTTCAAAGCCCGTCGTTTCGCACGAAACCGGACAATTTCAAATGTTGCCCGATCCGAAGGAATTAAACCTTTATCAAGGCGTATTATATCCTCGTAATTTGGAAATATTTGTCGAACGCTATCAGGGAAAATACGGAGCTGAAAAGTACCGTCGTTATTTTGATGCGGCGGCAGCTTTGAGTTTGATTTGTTATAAAGCCGATTTGGAAATAATGAGAAGAACTCACAATTTGGCGGGATTTCAAATGCTCGATTTGCAGGATTTTCCCGGACAAGGAACCGCGATTGTCGGCATACTTAATTCCATGATGAAAAGCAAAGGAATTATAAGCGAAGAAGAATTTAGAACTTGGAATTCGGATATCATGCCTCTTTGGTTAGCTGATCGATACACTCATTTTGCAACGAAATCCATTCGCGGAAAACTGCGGGTGTCGAATAATTCCGAACGAAATTTTGACGAAATGACGGTAAATTGGTCGCTTCGAAGCAAAGATTTTACTCG
>DAIOHI010000653.1:0-1147 GCA_036744815.1 Paludibacteraceae bacterium | reverse complement strand
GAGGCTTCTCTCTTAGTTTGTCAACTGTTATGAATGCCAATATTGATGAAGGAATGCATTTACCCGAGGTGTCGAAGGATTATTACGACAAATGGCGCGATACGGTTTGGACTAGCATACGTAATTTGGGAAGACCTTACGCTTATCAGCAAGTGTTTAATGCTTCGATGAATGTGCCTATCAATAAATTACCGATGATGGAGTGGATTACGACTTCGCGCGTTTCATACAACTCAAACTACAGATGGGATAGGGGAGCTCAAATTGAAGGTGGAACAAAGGTTGGTAATATCGCCGCGAGCCGTGCAGATTGGCAGGCAGACGTAGCTATGAACTTCGAAACTTTATACAACAAATCGAAATATCTGCAAACAGTCAACAGGCGTTACAGTGCGCAGTCGGCAAACAGAAGACCTTTCCAACCGAAAACTTATACACAGACCGTTAATTTTGAAAAAGGTAAATCCATCGACTTGAACCATCGTTTGGGTAGCGATAAACTATCGGTAACGGCACTAACAAAGAAAGGTTCTTCCGTCAATATTTCCTCCAAGGCTCGGAATGCCACATCGCTTGAAATTATTCCGAATATTGATGCGGACAGCGTGCTGATAACCATAGTGACAAAAGATCCGAACGAACGCAGTGTTATTCAACAAGTAGTGGATTTTTCAGCTCGCACTTTAATGATGCTTCGCAGCGCGTCGGTTAATTACCGCAGGTCAAGTAATCTTACCTTGCCCGGATTTAAAACAGATGCCGGATTCCTAGGACAAGAATCGGTAGGTGGAACTAATGCTCCCGGATATGCTTTCACCTTTGGTTTGCACGATGAAAAAACGGTGGAAGAGGCGGTAAACAAAGGTTGGCTCTACACCAATGCTGATTTGATTAATCCGGCTGTATTGGCATATACCGAAAGTTGGGATATTCGCGTAGGACTCGAACCTATTCCCGGACTTAAAATAGATTTGGATGCAAAACGATACGAAGCACAAAATACAACGACTTATTATATGAACACGGGCATGCCCCAAAATTTTACTGGAAGCTATAATATCTCTACATTGGCTATTGCGACGGCATTTAAACCGCTCGGCGATGTAAATAACAATTACAGTTCCGAAAGTTTTGATGCCTTCCTGAG
>DAIOHI010000652.1:0-1161 GCA_036744815.1 Paludibacteraceae bacterium | reverse complement strand
GGTAAATATTGTTTTATTGCAAATATAGTGCATTGTTTTAATATTCTATCTTGTTATTGATGTATTCCATTGTGTTGTTATTGTAGTCTGAGTTGATTAACGCATAGTTTATCCTGTTAATCTTATAGTGTCTGCCATTTATCATATAGTATATAATGTTTATTTTATACTATATCTTGATATAGATATAGTATCTTCTGTTAAAGCTTTAGTCTATTTTGGAATTGATGTAATATATATTGATATGCTTATAGTTACTTTTGATATACATATAAAACCTGTTGCTTTATCTTTCTTTTATCTTGTTTTGTATGTGTTATCTGTGCACAATGCAGGCTATTTGCCCGATACGTAGCTTTTGACTAATTTTAGGTCTTTATAAATTAATGATATTATGTTTGAAAAACTTGTAGCTATCGAGCCTGTCAGTCTGATTCCTTCGGCTGAAAAAGAATTACATTCCTTTGCGCGCGAAGTTGTTATGTATTCCGATATTCCGTCGTCGGACGATGAAGTAGCGGCTCGTATTGGTAATGCCGATGCGGTGTTGTTGAGTTATACTTCGCGTATTACTCGCGAGGCTTTGGAAAAATGTCCGAATGTGAAATACATCGGGATGTGTTGTTCGCTCTACTCGCCCGAAAGCGCTAATGTGGATATTCGTTATGCCGAAAGTCGCGGCATCAGGGTAAGCGGAGTGCGCGATTATGGCGACGAGGGTGTGGTTGAGTATGTAATCAGTGAATTGGTACGCTGTCTTCATGGTTTCGATCAAGAACCTTGGGATGGAATGGCGCGCGAAATAACCGGATTGAAAGTGGGAATCGTTGGGCTTGGTAAATCGGGCGGAATGATCGCCGATGCTTTGCATTTTCTGGGAGCGGATATTGTTTATTATTCGCGGAGCGAAAAGAAGGAAGCAACTGCGAAAGGTTATCGATTCCTTCCCTTAGGAGAAGTAATGGCGCAAAGCGAAGTTGTATTCTGCTGCTTGAATAAAAACACGGTATTGCTGCACGAAGCCGAGTTCGAGCAATTTGGCAATAAGAAGATATTGTTTAATACCGGATTATCGCCCGCTTGGGACGAAGTAGTTTTCGTTAAATGGCTCGACAGAGGCGATAATCTCTGCTTTTGCGATACTGTGGGAGCTTTAGGCGG
>DAIOHI010000651.1:0-1164 GCA_036744815.1 Paludibacteraceae bacterium | reverse complement strand
CGGGACCTTTTAATAATTTCGACGCTTCGACACGCTCGCTTTTAATTGCCGACAAGGCACGCGCAAATACCGATTCGCTTATTAATGTAAGCGGATTTCCTAAATCAAGTGCTGTGTTTACCGTCCATTTTCCGGTTCCTTTTTGTCCGGCTTTGTCCAGAATCTTATCTACTAAAAAGCTTCCATCAGCCTCTTTATGAGTGAATATATTAGCGGTAATTTCAATCAAATAACTATTCAAATCGCCTTTATTCCATTCGGTAAAAACCTCTTGCAATTCTTCATTGCTCAATCCGCCAATGTCTTTCAATAAATGATAAGCCTCGGCAATCAGCTGCATATCGCCGTATTCGATGCCGTTATGCACCATTTTTACAAAATGTCCGGCTCCGGCTTCGCCCACCCAATCGCAACAAGGCGTTCCGTCGTCGAGTTTAGCGGCAATGGATTGGAATATAGGTTTGATTTCAACCCAAGCTTCGGGAGCGCCGCCCGGCATGAGCGAAGGTCCGTTCAGTGCGCCTTCTTCACCTCCCGAAACACCTGAGCCAACGAAATGAATACCTTTTTCTTTCAGATAATCATAACGCCGATTCGTATCGAAATAATTGGAGTTTCCGCCATCTATTACGATATCTCCTTTGTCAAGATAAGGCAACAACTGTTCGATAACTATATCTACCGGTTTTCCGGCACGAATCATCATCATTATCTTGCGCGGACGCGACAATGACTTTACAAATTCCTCGATGGAATAAGCCGGAATGAAATTTTTACCTGCGGCGCGTCCCTTTACAAACTTATCAACCACATCGGTTTCTAAGTTCCAAACAGCTACTGTATAGCCGTTTCGTTCCATATTCAACGCCAGGTTTTCGCCCATAACGGCTAAGCCAATCATTCCAATATCTGCTTTTATTTTCATTTTATCTATATCTTATGTTATTATTTTCAACTTCTTATTTCAACAGAGAATGTGATGTGTTTGTTTTATCGAAAAAGATAATATCTGTATTTAGTGATTAAATACGAGCTTATAAGTGAGTTTGGCTTACCCTCGGGTAACCTATCTACCCTTGCAAGGGTGGATAGGAAGCGCATTTAAACCGCTACTATTTTCCTTAAACTGACGTAACACACAAAGCCGCTTACTTCGTAATTCAT
>DAIOHI010000650.1:0-1172 GCA_036744815.1 Paludibacteraceae bacterium | reverse complement strand
CGATTTGGACAAATGGGATGTCGGCGCTATTATTGGTTATGAACGTAAATTAATTGACCGACTGAATTTTGGCATTCATTTTTCAATGGGATTCAAAGATGTTTTTAAGCCTTCGGCAGATTATTTTGATTATAATATGCTCCACATGCGGGGTTCTATAAAAATTGCCTATCAATTGTTTGATTTAAAATAGCAAGACAAAAAAGCAGCTGAATTCAAAAATCTATGAATTATGCTAATTAACACAAAAAAATTATAGCTAAACAATTTGCGAATGGTTTCCGACGGCTTACGAATAGAAGCTTTAGAGTTTGGATTAAATTAGCTTCAGGAAATATATTGCTCTGCCAAAAACATTGTATAATAGGATGGAAAACATAAGTTGTATTTGTTTTTTTCTTACTTTTGCATTCGTTTAATTATAAATAAATAAAGATGTTTAGAACACACACTTGCGGCGAACTTCGGATTGCCGATGCAGGAAAAGAAATAACCCTTGCCGGATGGGTGCAAAAAAACCGTAAAATGGGTGGAATGACTTTTGTTGACTTGCGCGACAGATACGGTATTACACAATTAGTTTTCAATCAAGAAACGGATGCCAAATTATGCGATGAAGCCAACAAAATTGGTCGTGAGTATGTCATTCAAATTACCGGGATTGTAGCCGAACGAAGCAATAAAAACGCAAATTTACCAACGGGAGAAATAGAGATTTTGGTAAATAAGTTAACTGTTCTGAACGAATCGAAAACACCACCTTTTACCATTGAGGATAATACGGACGGTGGCGACGACATCCGCATGAAATATCGTTACTTGGATTTGCGCCGTAATTCGGTGCGTTATAATTTGGAGTTACGTCATAAAATAGCTTTCGAAACACGTAGTTATCTCGATAAATTAGGCTTTTTGGAGGTGGAAACTCCCGTGCTTATCGGTTCCACGCCCGAAGGAGCGCGCGACTTTGTGGTACCTTCGCGCATGAATCCGGGTGAGTTTTACGCCCTTCCGCAATCGCCGCAAACATTGAAGCAATTGTTGATGGTTTCGGGATTCGACCGTTATTTTCAAATCGTAAAATGTTTCCGCGACGAGGATTTACGTGCCGACCGCCAGCCCGAATTTACACAAATAGACTGCGAAATGTCTTTCGTGGAGCAGGAAGACGT
>DAIOHI010000649.1:0-1182 GCA_036744815.1 Paludibacteraceae bacterium | reverse complement strand
TTGTAAACAGCGATGTTGTATGCAGCATTCGTGGCGGAAGAAATGAAAACCTTCCCATCCGTTACGGTCGGATAAACCGATAGCTTTTCGCCGCTCGAAGGCGTATCGACACTATTCGGCACATCAATTTTTTTATTTGTATATATCCGAAGTTCGCCGGGCTTTAAATCAATAGTCATCGCTGTGTTGCTGACGGTTAGTTCGTTTCCCGAAATCAATTCATACCACGTACCCGTTGTTGGGAAGTTCGGATTGCTTGTTGCATTTGCCGAAGCTTTAAAATTACCCAATGCCACCATGCTTAAATCCGAATGAGTAAGCGCAATCCGTCGTCCCGCATTCCAATCGCTTTGAGCGATATTTAATTGCCAAGTTCCTTCGTTAAATGCCGTTGGGAATTGCTTACGTAAATTCAATACTTTTACTACATCGGCATAAGCCTGCAAGCGATGTGGCAGCGACAACCAACCAATAGCCGATGGCTTTTCGCCCGTCCGTCCGTTTTGTTCGATGGAATAATCGTAGCCCAACTCGCCGAACTGCCAAATCATTTTCGGACCCGGAACTAAAGTCGCGAAGGCAATGTTGAGCGGAACACGCTTAACACGCGCGATGGAGTCGGTCTTAATACTTCCGTCGCCCCACATTTTTGCTTTGTAGAAATTGCGTTCTTCGTCGTGGCTTTCGGCAAAACCCACCCAGCGGCGTGGCGAAGTGTTTAAGCCACCAAAATTGCTATCGGATTGGTACCCCATGGCAGCTTGCGAAAAAGCATTATTTATATTTCGCCAAAGGTACATACCTTCGTTTGCCAACACGGTTTCTTCATCGTTGTTGCAAAAATGTTCGAGAATAAACATCACATCACTTTTTGCTTCTTTGGCAGCGTTATAATAATATTTTAGAATATCAATACGCGTTTGATCGTAGACAGATGCGGTGGCTTCGGTACTGTTTTTTTGTGTAAATCCTTTGGTCAGGTCGAGACGATAGCCGTCGATGTTATATTCCTTGATCCAATATTGCAACACCCGTTTGAAGTATTCTTTCGTTCCTGTATATTCGTGATTGAAGTCGTGGAAAACACTATAAGGATGCGGCGCATCAACATTAAACCAAGGATTATCAGCTGCGGTTTTATTTGTTGCGCTGTTCCAATATAATTTGGCAAATGGATGCGAA
>DAIOHI010000648.1:0-1190 GCA_036744815.1 Paludibacteraceae bacterium | reverse complement strand
TGCTTCGAAATTTTGCGTATAGCTGCGTTCGTCCATGTTGCAAGAGCCGATAATGGAAATGAAATCATCGACAACGATTGCTTTGCTGTGCAAAAAGCCTCCGGTATATCGAAAAACCCGAACACCGGCTTCCATTATTTCACCCAAATAACTCATTGTCCCGATTTGAGTGAGATAAGTGTCGGAATGTTTCGGTATCATAATTCGAATGTCGATTTCGCTCAAAGCAGCTATTTGAATACAACTCAGAATAAGTTCGGTAGGAATGAAATAAGGAGTTTGGATGTAAACATATTTTTTTGCCGTCATAATTGCCGAGGCTATTCCCTGCATAATTGCTTCCCAATCGGTGTCGGGACCGCTTGCGACAGTTTGTATAATGTTAGTTTTAAACTTCTTGGGCTTTGGGAAATATTTACTGTTCGTAACGAGTTTGGTATCCACAAAATGCCAATCTATAAGAAAAAGCATTTGCAATCCGTGCACAGCCGGACCTTCTAAGCGAATGAATGTGTCGCGCCATTTTCCTAAAAAGTCTCCATAAGCATAGCGATCGGCTATATTTAAACCTCCGGTGAAACCTACTTTTCCGTCAACGATCAATATTTTCCGGTGATTCCGATGATTGATTTTGCTTCGGAAAATTCCCATCCCCAAAGGAAGAAAAGCATGAA
Organism: Paludibacteraceae bacterium; assembly: GCA_036744815.1. Classification (GTDB taxonomy): domain Bacteria; phylum Bacteroidota; class Bacteroidia; order Bacteroidales; family Paludibacteraceae; genus H1. The sequence continues at coordinate 516 of DAIOHI010000648.1, read as the reverse complement.
CATAGGCTCCGGCTTTTTTTAAAGAGTTGATGTATTTCTTTTTGAAGGCAAACTGAAAACTTCCCCAATAATCGTAAATCATTCGCACTCGAACGCCTTCATTCGCTTTTTTTATCAGAAGCTCCCGAAATTGATTGGATATTTTGTCGTCGGCTATAATGAAAAAATCAACATGAATATGTTCTTTTGCATTTTCGATGGCTTCAAACATGGCTTTAAACGAGCTTTCGCCATCGGAATAAATATCAATTTTGCTGTAAGCGTAAGCAGCCGCATTGTTATTGTTGTGAAGAAGTTTTATCAAATTTAAAACATCGGCTTCGATGTTGGTATCTTCGAGTTCTTTAATGTCGAAAGATGCAACCGGACGGTGAGTGAGTTTACTAACGGCATTTTTGGAAAAAATCTTATTTTTACGATAATTTCGTCCTATGCCTAAATAAAGTATAAGTCCCACGACGGGAATAAAAACGAGGACTAATAACCATGTAAAAGACCGCATGGGATTTCTGTTTT
>DAIOHI010000647.1:0-1194 GCA_036744815.1 Paludibacteraceae bacterium | reverse complement strand
AAGATCGTTTAATTATGATGACGCGGTTTTATTGATGATGAGTTCGGGGAATTTCTCGGGGATTAATATAGCTGAATTTGCTACAAAGTTGATTGAAAAATAAATATAAGCTCGAAAAGAGTTATATTTGAAGTATTTCTGTTTATCGTAAATTTCTTTAAATCCTTTAACCATGAAAAAGCTTGTAATAATCCATCGAATTATAGTTTTGGGAATTGTTTTCATTTTACCAATAAATAGCTCTGGACAAACGAATTTCCAGCGTTGGCAATTTGGATTAACCATTTCTCCCGATTATGCCTATCGAAGCTTGCATGCTGATCAGGAAAATGAAGGATCTTCGTTCAGCATAAATCTTATGGATGGGATAGAAGAAGGGAAATTAGGATTTACAGCAGGGCTGAATGCTGTGTGTAATTTTTCTGAATTGTTTAGCTTGGAAACAGGTTTGCTTTATTCTAACAAAGGATATCAGATAAAAGATATTATAATTACAGATTTTGATGGAGATGTTTTGGGGCATGGAAAAGTCGTTAATTCTTATAACTATATTGATATTCCATTGAAAATTAATCTTACTTTGCTTAAGTGGAATAAAATAAGAGTTTTAACATCTGCGGGTGTCGCTGCTAATCTCTTTTTAGATTATAATAAAAGCTTTATAAGAGGATCTGATAATTGGTCTGAAGATATATACGACAATGATCTGATAATTAAAAATAAGATAAATATATCTCCAATGATAGGAGTCGGTGTGGAATACAGAATAAATGAAAAAATGAGCTTGAGAGCGTTGCCTACTGTTAGATATAGTATAGGAGAGTCGTCAGAAATGCCGGTTTATACAGTAGATTATGATACAAGCACCGCATATAAGGCTGTTATAGGGAAAAACCTTTGGAATGTTGGCGTTGAATTTGGATTTTTTTATGGAATTAATAGATAAAATGGATAAACAACAGCTACTTGATTTGCGTTATATGCGCATGGCTCGTATTTGGGCTGAAAATTCTTATTGTATCCGTCGCAAAGTGGGCGCTTTGCTAGTGAAAGATAAGATGATTATTTCTGACGGATATAACGGAACGCCTTCGGGATTTGAAAATAATTGCGAAGACGAAAACAATCAGTCCAAAGCCTATGTTCTACATGCCGAAGCCAATGCCATAACCAAAGTCGCTCGCTCGAACAACA
>DAIOHI010000646.1:0-1198 GCA_036744815.1 Paludibacteraceae bacterium | reverse complement strand
ATTCCTTCATCAATATTGGCATTCATAACAGTTGACAAACTAAGAGAGAAGCCTCGTGTAAGATTGTATTTGAAGTCAAACTGGCGATTCCACATAAAGTCGTTACTAAAAGCCTGTTCCATGTCAACAGCGGCGGCGTCCGTATCAAAACTACGAAGCTTCACTTGCGAGAACTGCCGATCCATATTGGTATTGAAACTCAAAGATGTGGGCAGATAGTAAACATGAAATTCTTTTATAAGCTTCAACATCGGGCTGCTCATGCTTTTCGATTCTTTGAAAGGCTCCCATGGCTGCGAATTGAAGGAATAAGAATAATTAATAGCTGCTTTCTGGTTCTTTATCAAATTACTTTCGATCTCCGCGCTGTGTTCGTCCGTTTCGCTTTGCGAGTAGCTAATCGTGATATTAGCCGGATCGTAGAACTGTGGTTTTTTACTTTTGATATTTACTTTCGCTCCCGATATATTGAAGCTTTTTGAAGTAGCCACCGTTTGCGTCAAACTTTTTATAGAGTCGCGTTCTTGCCGTGTAGAAGCCGCATCCAAAGCATCATCCAATAAAATATCCTCATCGAGCGGATTGTATTTCGGCGACAAAGTTTCGTTCGTATAGGAATAATACGCCGGAAGTTGAATTTTCGCTATTTCGGGAAGGAAGCGTCCCAAATCCATTGAGGCAGAAAAACTCATCTGATACAAATCGTCCATGCGGCGATTGGTAACATTACTTTCGATACTTCCAAATCCGGCAGTTTCGGTACGTCCGGCAAAATTAACCGTTCCTATATCCGATAAACCAACCGCAACATTTGCCATTGCCGCCCATCCGCCGTCTTCTTCAAACTCCGACATGCGCAATTCGTTGACCCAAATTTCTCCCGATCGAACAGATTCTCTATTCTTATTACGAATACCGATCATGATATTTTCCACATTCGATATGGAAGGATTTCCTACAATCGTAATAAAATTGTTTTGATTATTTGGATCGGGATAAGGAGTCGCATCAGTTGTATTCGATTGATTTTGCTTGTCTTTATTCCGTTTTATTTTTGCGTCTGTAAGCACCGAGAATGGGAAATTAAACATATTCTCGCTGGGCCAAACTATGTATTGATGTGCCGCGTTTCCACCCGAATAATTGCCTGCCGGAGTTAACTTCAAAGGAATTTCATATTCGTAGTAATTGTACTTCA
>DAIOHI010000645.1:0-1201 GCA_036744815.1 Paludibacteraceae bacterium | reverse complement strand
TAAACCCCGTTGTCTTTTAATGCTTCGTGGTAAAGCCCCGTTTTGTCGATTACCACAATGTCTTTTCCGCTGTCGTCTTTCAGCGTGGCAAGCCACGAGGGAAGCAGAAAAAGTGCGATGAAAAATACCGGCGTAAGAAGAGTCATTACGATGAACGACTTTTTCATTACCCGCGTTTTGTATTCTCTTTGTATGATGATTCCTATTTTGCTCATAAGTTAAGCCCCTCCCACCTCCCCTCAAGGGGAGGCTTTTCTTTTTCTATTAATTTGTTTAATTGTATTTGTAAATCTAAAAACAGTAAATAGCCAATCGCTTTTCTTGTTTCGCTTTCCCAAAAAGTCCCCCTTGAGGGGGATTTAGGGGGCTACCGTTTCAATAAATATATCGTTCATGCTCGGGAGTATTTCCTCGAAAGATAGTATTTCCGTTTGTTTGATGATTTCGGACAACAGTTCGTTGTTCGTGCTTTTGTCGGTTCGTTGAATTTTTGCTTCGACGTATCCGTTCTTTCTGTTTTGTTCTAAAAACGTGAAGTTATCGGTTGCTGAAAATGCCTCTTTTGAACGAATGGCATAAGTGTGAACGGTGTGCGACGCACGAATTTCGGCAACGTTCCCTTGCAGCATTATTTTAGAGCGATTGACCAAAGATATGTTTTCGCAAAGCTCTTCGACGGAGGCCATGTTGTGAGTTGAGAAAATGATGGTCGCTCCTTTGTCGCGCAGATCAAGGATTTCGTTTTTCAGCATTTCGGTATTCACGGGGTCGAATCCGCTGAAGGGTTCGTCGAAAATCAATAACTTCGGGCGATGCAAAATGGTTGTGATGAATTGCACTTTTTGCGCCATTCCTTTCGAAAGTTCTTCCACTTTTTTGTTCCACCAGCCTTGTATCTCGAATTTTTCGAACCAATATTTCAGTTCCTTCAGCGCTTCTTGTTTCGATAGTCCTTTGAGCCGAGCCAAGTAAAGCGCTTGTTCGCCGACTTTCATCTTTTTATAGAGCCCGCGTTCCTCGGGCAGGTATCCGATAAAGCGAACATCCGATGCCTGAATCTTTTTCCCATTCAAGCGGACTTCGCCGCTATCGGGTGCGGTAATGCAATTGATGATTCGGATGAGTGTCGTTTTCCCTGCCCCATTAGGACCTAATAATCCGTAAACAGAATTTTCGGGAACCGCAAGCGATACGCCGTCGA
>DAIOHI010000644.1:0-1217 GCA_036744815.1 Paludibacteraceae bacterium | reverse complement strand
GACAAAAGAGTCAATGGTTCGCGAAACAATCGGTCTATCTGAGGACAACAAACGAGTCTACAGTAAAACCATGCAAGATAGCGTAGTTTGCTACTCTGCAACAACAGATCGTCCGGAAAAGATATGGTCAGTAAATGTCGGATATGGCTACGATCATGCTCCAAGCATGTTAGTGGAAAAAGACAATGTCGTTTTTGGAAGCACAAAAAATGGACTTATCTTCGCTCTTGATGCATTTACAGGAAAAATTCTATGGAAACACAAAGTCGGTAATTCTTTGATTAGCACCATTGTTCCATTAAGCAATAAAGAATGTGTATTCACAAGTGCCGAAGGTTATATCGGTATATTACAGAATGAGAAAAAATAGTAATTTTACAAAATAATAATACCATATACAATATGAAAATCAATTGTTTTATCCCTTACAAAAAAACAAACGAGGTAAAAGAGACAATAAAGTCACTAAAGAACTCAGAGCTTGTTGCAAACATATTTTTGCTTTCAGATGAATCTATAGAAAAGACTGAAGATTGTGAAGTTATTCACATTGATTCGCTGCGTTCAACAGCGACGATAAAAGCCATCGCCAATAAAGCAAATACAGAATATACGCTTATTTATACTAAATCTTCCGAGTTGAATTTCGGTTATTTCGGATTGGAACGTATGCTGCAAATTGCCGAAAACTCCGGAGCAGGAATGGTTTATAGCGATCATTATCAAGTAAAGGACGGAAAAAAAACAAATACGCCGGTTATCGCTTATCAAAAAGGCAGTCTGCGCGATGATTTTAATTTTGGTTCTGTATTATTTTACAAAAGCGATACGTTGAAAAAAGCTGCAAACGAGATGACGACCGAATATAAACATGCCGGATTGTATGATCTCCGTTTGAAAGTTTCTCAATATGCCGATTTGGTACATATAAACGAATATCTTTATACAGAAATAGAACAAGACAACCGAAAAAGCGGAGAAAAAATATTTGATTATGTTGATCCAAAAAATCGTGATATTCAAATCGAAATGGAGCTTGCATGCACCGAACATTTGAAAAAAATCGGCGGTTATTTGAAGCCTGAATTTAAAAAAGTGAACTTCGAGCAACAAGATTTTGAATACGAAGCATCGGTTATTATTCCTGTTCGTAATCGAATAAAAACGATAGCAGATGCCATCCAGTCTGTACTCAACCAAAAAACAAACTTCAAATT
>DAIOHI010000643.1:0-1237 GCA_036744815.1 Paludibacteraceae bacterium | reverse complement strand
ATAAGGCTTATTTTTGAAAACAGACGAAAGAAATAAGAGGAAGTTATCGACAAAATGAAGTGTTGCATGTTGTCGAAACAAATGATCTCACAACGATCGACCATGTTAATAACTATATCCAATTCAACAGGGCATTGCAAGGCGAAGACATTGCTTACAAAAAAGTGCAGAAAAGCTCCATCACAAAAGATTTGAATAAAAAGACTAATCTGCAGTGAGGCTTCCGTTCGCAGCAAAGCGAAAGAAAAACAACTCAATAAAGTTGGATTTAGATATCGAGTCCATTTGAATCTGTCTTTGTATTTTCTCGCTCCTGTATTAGTAAATTTCCACATTGTTTTGTAGCTTTGTAATCCGATAAAATTATGATTGACCAAGCTACCATCGACCGGATAACGGATGCCGCACGTATCGAAGAAGTGGTTTCCGACTACGTTACCCTCAAAAAACGAGGTGTCAACATGATTGGGCTTTGTCCTTTTCATAACGAAAAAACACCTTCGTTTATCGTATCGCCAGCCAAAGGTATTTGTAAATGTTTCGGTTGCGGAAAAGGTGGAAGTTCTGTTCATTTCATTATGGAGCACGAACAGATTTCCTACTACGAAGCGCTGAAGTTTCTTGCAAAAAAATACCACATCGAAGTTGAAGAGCGTGAGCTAAGCCCTGAGGAAGAAGCCGTCCGGAACGATCGTGAAAGCATGTTTCGTGTCAATGAATATGCTCAAAAGTATTTTTCCGACACCTTACTTCATCATATCGATGGAAAAGCCATTGGACTGGCTTACTTTCGCGAGCGTGGTTTTCGCGATGATATTATCAAGAAGTTTCAACTCGGCTATAGTCTTGACCAACGCGATGCTTTTACCCAAACGGCAATAAAAGCAGGTTACAAACAGGAATATTTGGTGAAAACCGGATTGACACTAGAAAACGAAAGCGGATATGTGTCGGACAGATTTCGCGGTCGAGTGATGTTTCCTGTACATTCCCTTTCGGGAAAAGTGGTAGCTTTCGGCGGGCGTATTCTGAAAAAGGACGATAAAATGGCGAAATATGTCAATTCGCCTGAATCCGAGATTTATCATAAAAGCAACGAGCTTTACGGAATTTATTTTGCCAAACAAGCCATCGTTCGGCACGACCGATGTTATTTAGTCGAAGGTTACACCGACGTAATTTCGATGCACCAAAGCGGCGTTGAGAACGTAGTGGCATCTTCAGGAACTTCGCTTAC
>DAIOHI010000642.1:0-1238 GCA_036744815.1 Paludibacteraceae bacterium | reverse complement strand
GCGAAAGACACCGCTATTTACGGTGTAAGCAGCATTGTGGGGAAATTTATCAACTGGCTGTTAGTTCCCCTATACACAGCCGTACTTGCAAGTTCTGCCGATTACGGAGTTGTAACAAATCTCTATTCGTGGACGGCATTGTTGCTGGTAATTCTCACTTACGGAATGGAAACCGGCTTTTTCCGCTTCGCCAATGAAAGCAAGGAGAATCCAGATACGGTTTACAGCACATCCATGACTTCGGTCGGCTTTACCTCGCTCCTATTCGCGATCATTTGTTTTGTTTTTGCTCCGCAAATTGCTTCTGCATTAGCTCAATACATGGGAATGGCTGTGTATCCAGAATACATTTGGATGCTTGGCTTCTCCGTCGCTTTGGATGCTTTTGCCTCTATTCCTTTTGCTTATTTGCGTTACATAAAACGTCCGATAAAATTTGCCGCATTAAAGATGCTTTATGTCGTTCTGAATGTATTGTTTAATTTATTCTTTTTAATCGCTTGTCCTTGGTTGATGAAGCACGCACCACAAAGCATCGAGTGGTTTTATAATCCGGAATATGGCGTGGGCTACATTTTTGTATCGAATATTCTTTCAACAACGATTCAAACTTTATTCCTCTTACCTTATATTCTTGCAGTAAAATTCAATTTCGACGGGAAATTGCTTTGTAAAATACTCCGTTATTCGCTTCCGCTTTTGGTGTTGGGAATTGCCGGAATGATGAATCAAACTTTGGATAAAATTCTTTTCCCTTTTCTAAAACCCGGAATTGAAGGCACAACAGATTTAGGTATTTATGGTGCTACATCAAAGGTTGCTATTGTAATGCTGATGTTTACGCAAGCCTTCCGTTATGCTTACGAGCCTTTTGTTTTCGCGCAAAAAAAGGATAAGGATAGTTTTAATTCTTACGCCGATGCTATGAAATATTTTGTGATATTCTCATGGCTTATTTTCCTCGGCATGACTTTCTATATCGATGTATTTAAACTCATCATCCGCAACGAATCTTATTGGATCGGATTCCAGGTGGTTCCTATTATTTTGGTGTCTTTTATTTTTCAAGGCATCTATTTCAACCTTTCGATATGGTACAAACTAACCGACAAAACCATGTATGGTGCTTGGTTTTCCTTGATTGGAACCATTATTATCGTTGCCGGAAATGTTTTATTAGTACCTCAATACAGCTATGTTGGCTCTGCATGGGCTGCTTTTGCCTGCTTTTTTATAAT
>DAIOHI010000641.1:0-1242 GCA_036744815.1 Paludibacteraceae bacterium | reverse complement strand
CTTTATCTTTATGATGCGTAAGCAACTCGCCTTTTTGCGCCAAGCGCATGGCGTACAAACTATGCGGTTCAAAAAGTTTTATGGTCAAGTAAGAAATGGTCGAAACAATCATCAAGGACATAAACAAGCCGTAGCCACCGGTTAGTTCGGCAATAAGAAATATGCCTGTGAGTGGTGCGTGCATAACTCCCGACATTAAGCCCGACATTCCTGCTAGAGCAAAATTTGATTCCGGAACATGCACTCCGATATAAGCTAACAACTGAGCTACGATAAATCCCGTAAAACAACCGATAAACAACGACGGAGCGAAGATACCGCCGACACCTCCCGCGCTTGTTGTCGAGGCTGACGCGAATATTTTGAAAACAACGATTAATGCAAAATAAATAACCAGAATGTAAGGATTGCTTACAAGCATTTGAAACGGACTATTTGCCAAAGTAGAAAAGGCTTCACCTGTCAAAATCGCTTCTATTTCTTCGTAGCCTTCACCGTAAAGCGGAGGGAAAACGAAAATCAACAAACTTAAAACCGAACCTCCGATCGCCCATTTCACCATCGGATTTTTAACCTTACGATAAAGCCCTTCCAACCAATTCATTCCACGTGTAAAATAAAGCGAAACAAGTCCGCAAACAATCCCCAGCAAAATTAAATAGGGTATGCGTTCTACAGAGAATCCTTCGTTAGTCGAAAATTCGAACATAAACGAACTTCCGGTAAGGATGTAAGTGAAAGAAGTGGCTGTAACGGAAGCGATAAGAAGCGGAACGATGGATGTAAGCGTCATATCAAGCATCAATACTTCGAGCGTGAATACCAATCCGGCAATCGGTGCTTTAAAGATTCCTCCGATGGCTCCCGCGGCTCCGCATCCCACCAACAGCATCAAGGTCTTTTGATCCATTTTGAAGAACTTTCCTAAATTGGATCCGATAGCCGAGCCGGTAAGTACAATCGGCGCTTCGGCTCCTACCGAGCCTCCAAAGCCAATTGTGATGGAACTGCCCACTAGCGATGTCCAAATATTGTGCAGTTTGATAATGCTTTTACGTTGCGATATAGCGTAAAGAATGCGCGTAACGCCATGACTAATATCATCTTTCACAATGTAGCGGACAAAAAGCATGGTAATCAGAATTCCGATGGCAGGAGTGATAAGATACCAATAGTTTACAGATCCGCCATCGCTTAATAATCCGTTGACGAATCGGTGGATAGTATCGATGGATGTTTTGA
>DAIOHI010000640.1:0-1245 GCA_036744815.1 Paludibacteraceae bacterium | reverse complement strand
ATTTATTGTTTTTACAGCTATGTGCTGCTCTTGTTTGCAGAAAAGATATTATAAAAGCTATTGTGCACTATGTGGTTTTAAAACAGCTTTGGTCTTCTAAACTTAATTTGGGCTTAAGCTATCGGCAGGTGGTATTGCCTAAAGATATCTTCCGCTTTTTTGATGCTTTCTATATCAGGCGCATTAACATCATTGAGTTTGTAGTCCAATCCGGCGTTTTCCCATTTGGCTTTTCCCATTTGATGAAAGGGCAGAATATCCACACGCTGCACCACATCGAATTGCGAAGCGTATTTTGCCCAATTGTGCAAGTCCTGCTCATCGTCGGAATATCCGGGAACAAGCACATAGCGCAACCATGTTGCTTTGCCTATGCGTTGAAGATGTTCCATAAATTTTAAACTTTCCTCAAGCTCTTTGGAAGTAAGCTTCTTGTATTTTTGCGGATTAATATGTTTGATATCCAGCATCACAAGATCCGTCAGCTTTAGCGCGTTTTCCACTTTGCTGTTCATGATAAAACCCGAAGTGTCGATGGTGGTATGTATTCCATCGCGCTTGCATAGGTCGAAAAGCTCAGTGACAAACTCGGCTTGCATCAAAGGTTCGCCTCCCGACACGGTGACGCCTCCATTGCGGATAAACAGCTTCACTTTCGCTATTTCGGCGAATGTTTCTTGCGCGCTAAGTTCGTAATTATATTGACTTATTTTCCAAGTATCGGGGTTGTGGCAATACAGGCAGCGCAGCGGACAGCCTTGCAGAAAAAGCACAAAACGAATACCGGGACCGTCTTTTGTCCCAAAAGATTCGAAAGAATGAATCTTTCCTTTCTTCTCCTTTTGCTGGTTTTTATTCTTCTCTACAATCATATTTAAACGATCATTGATTTACGCTTTTTTATGTTCAGCATCACTTGCGTTGTAAGCGCAAGTACCGGCAGCTCGATAAGTGAACCGATAACTAAGGAAAGCGCGATTAGGGCTTCGGAGGGAAATGCCGTTATGGCAAGAGCCAAAGCTATGGGCGAATTTCGCGCTAAAGTTGTCATGCAGAGACTTACGCTATCTTCGTAACTGAATTTTAAGAAGCGGCTGATTATCCTGCCCAGAATAAATATCAGGGTAAAAAATATTAGTATCGGAATCAACAAAAGGTAAATGATCTGAATATTATTTGTTAATGCCCGACCTTCTGAAGCGAACATCGCCATTATGGCTAATGCAAGAAATATGAGTTGAGTCT
>DAIOHI010000639.1:0-1254 GCA_036744815.1 Paludibacteraceae bacterium | reverse complement strand
ATAACACGTCCGTTTTCTTGGGTAATGGTAATTAAACTATCGGTATAAACACGTTTGGTGCGTTGATTCCATATCAGTAATTCTGTTTCGAAAAGGCTTCCTTCGAAGTTCGTCGCTTTTACGTTGTATTTTAATGTCCATATTTGGTCACGTTCGTCGTAATAAGCGTAATTGCTATGGATGTTAGCATCTACCGTCAGATCAGGAGCGAAGCGTTCGAAATGTATACCTTCCGGAAATTCGGAATAGGGTTTGGCGGCTTTGTCGAACGTTTTCCATACAGGAGCAGATATGCGGTTGCGAATAATTCCCGAGTCGGATATTACAGTTGTCACATCAGTTGCGTAGAGCTTCGGCATGCTGGCTCTATCTTCAACTGCCGCAATAAATTCCTTTGTTTCTTTTTTGCAACTAAGCTGTAAAAAGAACATGGCAATTATCGAAAAGAAAATTGCCATGGGATATTTTTTATATAATAATGCTGTCTTCAATTGTTATTGAATTAAATTTCCCTTTTTGCTTCAAAGGCGCTTACAGTTTCCGTTTGAAGAACCAAAGTTCGTTAATTGTTGCGCTAAATGTGAATTTGAAATAATTCTCATTCATCAAGTTCTTGCTGCCGATTTTTCCGTATTCAATTGATGCATTCAACAAGGTTTTTGCTTGTGGTAGCGGAATCCCAACTCCCAATGTAACTCCGATGTTTTTTGGAAGAGTTGTTCCGTTTACCTGATAATACGAGTCGCTGATGCTTACTCCGGCACGATAACGAACATGGTCGAAAAATTTACGTCCTGTAGGATCTGGTATATATTCCGCTCCCAAAGAAATTTTCGAGGAGCTGGCAAGTGTATCCGTTTGTCCGAAGAATTTCGCTTCTTTCCATCCTTGCATGCTGACATCTAAGCCTAATGTCAGGCGATTGTCGTAAGTGTAAGCCAATCCGGCTCCATAAACCGTGGGCAGATCGAATTGATTTCCGGATAAAGTATCGGTCGAAGATGAAATGATCTTGCTCGAAATAACGCTCGCTGTTGAGGTGATCGCCTTAGCGTTTAGCTTTTTCTGAGGTTCGAAAATAACACCTAAACTGACTTTATGTTTTTTAGCGAAAGTATTATAGAATTGTGCTCCGTATCTGAAACGGAAGTCGCTTACATTAATTCGGTTTTCTTGATAGCTGTATGAACTATTGTGCGAAAAGGATATGTGTCGAGTGTTCGTTGAATTACCAAACATATAATAGGCATTTGC
>DAIOHI010000638.1:0-1259 GCA_036744815.1 Paludibacteraceae bacterium | reverse complement strand
TTAGCATCCACGACATCCCATTTGTGATATCCAATCTATAAATAGCCCAACAGTCCCTTGATGGTGAATTATCTTCAAAACTCTCGAGCCAAGGAAAAGAAGAAATGTTTTCGCTGCAATCTGCTTTGGTGCGGAATTCTTTGAAAATCCAATCACTTTGGTCGCTATCGGAGCAATAGGCTCGTAAATAAGCATAGTAAGTTATTCCTGGAATAAGATTTGTTACTGTTGTATCCGTTTTCGAAGTAATATTCAAGTGCCCTAAGTTGTCAAAATCTATTATTTCTGTATCTGTAACAATCAAATTCCATTGTGTTTCCGCCTCTCCGGCAGTCCACCGAAGTTCTGCTTCATCGGTAGTAGTTCCATAAACAGAAAAAGAAGAAGGCTGAGGGCAAGTAATAAACTCAAAATTAGCTAATAAATCGACATCTTCTGTTATATTAAAACTATAGGTTGCTTCCTTCGATACGATTATATTCTCTTTTGTCCAACCTGTAAAACGATAAGTGTCGGTGGGAAGCGCTTCAAGTACAACTTCTTCGTTATCTTCATATAGCACTAGATTTCCGCTTGTTTTGCCCCAAAGATCATTGTTGCTTTGAGCGGAAACTTGCCAATCTCCGGGTATTATTTGGTAGAAGTTTTTCCATACCGGAGCTGATTTGTAAGCTCCTTCAGCTGAAGCCGGAATCCTAATTACAATATAGGAAAAAGCATCTTTATTTTCAATGTCTGTAGGAATAGGGTTTAATACAGTAAAAGATTGAAAGTGAATATTATGTCCTAAATCAAAAGACCGAAATCCTATATTTGTCAGGTTTTGGGGAAGAATTATGGAATTTAGCTTATTGCAATTGTAAAAAGCGGAATCTGCAACAGTAGTTACGGTCCCAGGTATAACATAGTATCCCTCTTTTTTTATTGGACAGCAAATTAATTCCGTTTTTCCTTTATCAAATAAAACGCCATCTTCCGAACTATAAGAAGGATTATCATCGTCAACATTAATGCTTATTAATGCGTCGCATTCAGCAAAAACATTTTTTCCAAGACTCGTTACACTACTTGGAATAGTTACACTAGGAGTCTCATAATGACCGGAGAAAGAACCTTGAAAAGCTCCGTTGCCAATGCTTGTTACCGTATTTGGAATATCAATAGAAGATAAGAAGCTGCTGCTAAAGGCATAATTTCCTATCGTTTTTAATCCGTCAGGCAAACTAACATAACTTAAAGCACAATTACTAAACGCATAA
>DAIOHI010000637.1:293-1279 GCA_036744815.1 Paludibacteraceae bacterium | reverse complement strand
TTCTCACATCAATAGCGGACAGTGTTCTGTAATTATCAGGATGCAAAGTAAAGATTATCCTTATATCTATACAATCGCTATTTTTGGGTATTTGAAGCCACATTTTTCACACACAATCATAGCAAGGGATGTATTGTTACTAGCTGTGGAAACTCCACTTTTATATATTATTTTGAAAAACTCATTTATATCCTTTTTTACAAAGCTAAAAATCGTAACTGCCTTACTAAAACAATAGTCATAAGCACTAAGCACTGACTAATTAAAGCAAACACAGCACAAGCAACTCTCCTCTTCCAATTATCAATTTTCAACTTTCCATTCTCCACTCTAAACTATTTTTGCACAAAAAGTATTATCTTTGCCCTTCAAAATTTAAAAACCATTTGTAAGGTTCAAACACAATTATGATTAAGATTACATTCCCCGATGCTTCGGTACGCGAGTTTCCGAAAGGAACTACCGGGCAGCAAATCGCAGAGAGCATCAGCTCACGACTCGCACAAGAAGTTTTATCAATCACAGTAAACGACAAAATTTGGGACCTCACCCGCCCCATCGAAGAAGACGCCGCCATCCGTCTGCACAAATGGGACGACGAAGAAGGCAAGCATGCTTTCTGGCACTCGTCGGCTCACCTTATGGCAGAAGCTTTGCAGGAGTTGTATCCCGGCATTAAGTTTGGTATCGGTCCGGCTATCGAAAACGGATTTTACTACGATGTAGATCCGGGCGAAGGCGTGGTTATCAAAGAAGGCGACCTGCCCGCTATCGAGGCAAAAATGCAGGAGCTTGTTGCAAAAAAGGAAGCGATTGTACGCTCCGACATCAGCAAAGCCGATGCTTTAAAAAAGTTTAGCGACAAAGGCGACGAGTACAAAGTAGAACTTATTACCGATCTCGAAGACGGAACGATAAGTCTTTACACACAAGGTAATTTTACCGACCTTTGCCGCGGACCTCACTTGCCAAATACAGGTGAAATT
>DAIOHI010000637.1:0-260 GCA_036744815.1 Paludibacteraceae bacterium | reverse complement strand
AAGCCATCAAGATACTGAGCGTTGCCGGTGCTTACTGGCGTGGCGACGAGAAACGAAAAATGCTGACGCGCATTTACGGAATAACTTTTCCGAAAAAGAAAATGTTGGACGAATACTTAGTTCTTCTCGAAGAAGCTAAGAAGCGCGACCACCGCAAAATAGGAAAGGAACTCGAACTCTTCGCTTTCTCCGAAATGGTAGGAAAAGGCTTGCCTCTATGGCTGCCTCGCGGAACGGCTCTCCGTTTGCGCTTGGAAGAT
>DAIOHI010000636.1:0-1280 GCA_036744815.1 Paludibacteraceae bacterium | reverse complement strand
GTAACTTCTTCGCAAATACAAGAAGATGCTACGCCCGATCTAACATTCAAAGATAGTCCACTTGATATAGCTACACTTATTTCTACCGCGCACAATTACGGTATATATGTTTTGATGGAATTTTCGGGAGCTTTGGGTAGTTATATCAATGGAACTCCTGTTTATGATAGTTTCACCTTTTATAATACAGCCGTAGATGCTTCCAAACGTAGTGCATTAATAACAAGTATGTTGAATTATGTTGAAGAGAATGAATTTGACGGAATAAACATATATATGGATAAATCGACAAGTGGTACTTTTGACGATCTTGATGGATTGAAAGCATTTTACGAAGAATTGGCAGATGCGGTTCCCGAATTTAGTTCTGTTGGTAAATTCCATTTAACGATGTCTGTTTATGGTGGCTGGACACGCGCTTCGCTTGAGGGAGTTGTAAATATTGAGCGCTACGATTGGATAAACGTACTGGCTTACTGTGCGGAAAGCTTGACTACCGGATTACATTCTTCCGTGTGGTATTTCGGTGACGAAGCACAACAATGGGTAACGATGGGTGTAGCTCCCGAGCGGATTGTTGTTGCTGCTCCGGCTTTTGGATTACGTTATTTCGGCGATATTTCCGGTTACACATGGAGCAACTTATATTCATTTACTGAGTATATCGGTTATCGGCAGCTTTGTGCCGATTATCCCGATGCTCCTGGTAAAAATACGATAGATGTTGACAACGGAATTTATTACGACGGCTTAGCTGATGTTCAGGCAAAAGCGGAACATGTTATCGAAAAAGGTTACGCCGGAATGGCGCTATGGTCAATAGAAAATGACAGTAAAGATGCAGATAAATCTCTGATAAAACGGATGAACACATCGCTTGGAAATTAAATTGTTTTGTTATTTGAAAGCGAGGGCTTTACTTTTTTGAGTAAAGCCCTCGCTAATCAATTAGATTAGGTTAACGTCTATCCTAGCTCCAAAATAGAAATTAGCGGCATAATATAGAATAATAAATATAAAATTTATATTTTTGTAGAAATGAGGCTTCTAGGTCTTAATAAATTAAATTCACAATACATGAAAAAACTAATCTTCGCAGCTGTTTTTATGTTGATCGCATGGAATGGCTTTTGTCAGTATTCCGGTACATTATCTATCATTCCCGAACCTGTTTCGATTAAAGAAACAAAAGGCTTTTTTATACTTCCCGATAAAGTAAGCTTACTTCGTCCTGATGGAGTAGAAAATGATATTACAGTCCGTTTTTTGCAAGAGAAACT
>DAIOHI010000635.1:0-1286 GCA_036744815.1 Paludibacteraceae bacterium | reverse complement strand
AGCACCATTCCGCCAAATCGTAAACGTCCATATCCAAGGGAAGTCCTTTTTGCAAACAATAGATCAAGCGATAATCCATCAGAAAATCCATGCCGCCGTGACCGCCAACCTGTTTGGCTTTTTCTTCCAACTCGCGCTGAAAGGGAAATTTATACTTCTCCATTAAAGCGCTTCTTACTTCTTCCGGAACGAAAGAATGTCCGTCCAGATTTTCGAAGTTTTTCGTAATATCATCTCCCACCTGTCCTGCCTCAAAAGCATAGCCTTCGACCGGATATTTGTTGGCAAAACCTTTTGTTCCCGTCAACTGATACATGCGGTTATAGGGACGTGGAGTAGCTACATTGTGCTGGATGTTGATGGTTTTTCCCTGCTCCGTTTTTATTAAGGTAATCGTATGATCGCCGTTTTTAAAGTCTTTGGAAACATCCCGTCCGGTAGTTTGCTTTATGAATTTAGGAATGGAAACCGTTTTGGTTGACATCGAAACCAGATAGTTCATTTTATCGCCGCGGTGGATATTCAGCGCCTGACAAACAGGACCAAGACCATGAGTCGGATACAAATCGCCATGATGCGCGATGTTGTATTCCAAACGCCAGTTTTGCCAATAATCGTTCCAATAGGGTTCCAAATTATGAATGTAAGCTCCTTCGGTATGCAGGATTTCTCCGAACAATCCTTGTTGAGCCATGTTTAGTGTTGTAAGTTCAAAAAAGTCGTAAACACAGTTTTCAAGCTGCATGCAATGTTTGCGGGTTTGTTCCGAAGTATTGATCAAAGCCCAGATTTCATCCAGATTCATTGCCGCAGGAACTTCGATGGCAACATGCTTTCCGTCTTTCATTGCCTGAACGCCCATCATAGCGTGCGTTTTCCAATCGGTGGCAATATAGACCAAATCAACATCGGGTAAAGCCGTCACTTTCCGCCATACGGAGGTGTCGCCATAAAACTCCAGAGCTTTTTCTATTCCTCTACCTTCGAGTATGCTGTTTACTTTCTCTACATTTTCTTTTTCAACATCGCAGAGAGCAACTATTTTTACTCCGTCGATATGCGTCATTCGTTCCACTGCACCCGGACCACGCATTCCCAAGCCGATAAAAGCAACACGAACCGTTGGTATGGGATCACATTTCAACTGCAATACATCGCTTTGACCTGAAGGACGCTTCGGTGAGGGCGTTTTTATTGCTTGAAGCGACAATCCTTCACCACAACCGTAAAAAAATATTAATACTAAAAGTAATACTGCTAAAATTTTATTCTGTGTCGTCATATAA
>DAIOHI010000634.1:0-1288 GCA_036744815.1 Paludibacteraceae bacterium | reverse complement strand
TCGGATGATGCAAGTCGTAGGAACGATTTCCCAGCATAAAATGAACCTGATGTGTATCGCGCTTTATTTCTTTTCGTTGTGGTAAATATTGCTCCGGAGCAATGCGTGCTTTTTTCGATTTTGTTCCGATTTCGATATCGAAATAAGCATTAATCCATCGAAGAAGGCGTTTAAATTCGATATTTCCTAAAATAAAAAACACCATTTCATCGGGAGAATATTGCTCGTTTACAAAGCGCAAAGCATCGGCTTGTTTAAATTGCGTGAGCAAATCCGATTTGCCGAGTATGTTATGCCCAAGCGGATGTTTATCGAAAAGAATTTCCTCGAAATCGTCGTATATCAATTCCGAAGGACTATCGTTGTAAGATTCTATTTCGTCCAATATCACTTCCACTTCTTTATCAATCTCCTTTTGAGGAAAAATAGAATGCAGCACAATGTCAGCGATAAGCTCAACGGCACGTTCGCTATATTCCGTGAGTACGGAAGCGTAAACTACAGTTTCTTCTTTCGAAGTATAAGCGTTCAGTTCGCCTCCCACGTCTTCCAAGCGATTGATAATGTGCTTGGAACGTCGTTTTTTTGTGCCTTTAAAAAGCATATGTTCAACGAAATGAGCCATGCCGAATTCTTCTTCGCTTTCGTCGCGCGATCCGGTGTTGATCGCCATTCCACAATAAGTTACCGGACTTTTATCGGGTAAAAAAACCAGCCGAAGTCCATTAGGAAGTGTATGTGTTTGATAAGTCATTTTTTTGATAAAATAAAAATTGCCTTTTAGGGATTCGAAGATAAATATTTTTTTGAATTTGCTAAAGAACAGAAGATAAATAAAAGCAGGCTTTTGATAGAGATATAATTTTTACTGTTTAATGCTATGATTTTTTGCTGTTTTTTAGTAAGTTTGCAAAGATAAATATTTTAAAAGACAAACACTCAGTTCTTCTATGCCCTACCGTCGATTGCCCAATACAGATAAAGCCCGTTTTAGAGCATTGAGGCAAGCAATTGAACGCTCCGAAAATATGGAGTTCGGTAAACAGGTCATATCTTTTAAATCTCTGCACGAAGCCAGAACTTTCCTAAATGTTTTTGAACAGCAATCCATTATGTATAATCAGGCGCACGAAAGCCAAGTTTCGGCAAGTAAGCGTTATCAACAGATTGTTTCCATGGCGCGATTGTATGTTTCGCATTTTATTCAGGTATTTAATTTGTCGGTAATTCGCGGAGAAATAAAAAAGGAACACAAGTTGTTTTATCAATTGGATCCTGATGTGCATAC
>DAIOHI010000633.1:0-1309 GCA_036744815.1 Paludibacteraceae bacterium | reverse complement strand
CGATCGCGGTACACAAGCATGTATTCGTATGCTGTGTTTTGTTTGGCGCTGTTGTCTGTTATTTCGCTATCCCAAAGCGATAGTTCCTTCCAAAGTATCATAGCTCCGTCACCTTCTTTTCGGTAAATACGTGCCGACTTTATATCCTGCAAATGTTGTACCCATTTAAGCAGGATGCCGTTATTTGTTCGTTGTGCAGTAAATTTTTTTATAAGATCGGCTTTTGTTAAGGCTTTTGCCTGTGCTTTTACCTGAATGCTTGGCGAAGGATTTGACAGTTTCTTTCCTGTGTTTTCGGCAATTATTTCGTAACGATAGCTAACTCCGGCAACGACATCGGGGTCAAGATAGCTTGTTTCGTCCTTTGCCGATTGGCGATGAATTTCCTTTGCCTTTTGGCTGCCTTCGGAACGATGGACGATAAAGCTTTCCAAGGTTTCATCCTCATTATTTACCCAAGTGATGCGGATGCCTTCTTCGGTCGATTCGTAGTTTGTGATATAGGGCGGAGCAGGTGTTATCATTACCGGCTTGCTTATTTCTATGGCTTCACAGGGCTTGGATTGGTTGTAGCGCTTGTCGAGCGCGGCTATGGCGTAATACACTTTCGGATTCAGATTGTGCACACTTATCGAGTCGAGGTAGAAGTTTTCTTTTATTGCTATATCGGTCATTGGTATAAGTTCTTCGCCTTTGGTTTGTGCGCGATAAATGCGATAGCCGTAAATATCTTCATCCGTATTGGCTGTCCATTTCAAATGCACGAAACCAACTGTATCCACATAACCTTCCAAACCTGTGGGTATGGCGGGTGGAATGCTATCTATCATTTGGTACAGACGTGGAAAGGAATAAGTAGCATCTCCAAAGTGGGAGATGGCGGCTATGCGCAAGTAATTTACCGGCATTGGTTTGGCATAATATAGCTTTCGTTCGGAAGGAGCAATATCTTTTACTTCTGTAGTAAACATTCCGTTGTGTGTTTCCGAGCGTTGCAATTCGAAATGACTCACATCTTTGTTGCCGGCTTCATCGAAATCCCATGACAGATAAATACCGCCCTTTTCGTCGGCTTCTACCGTAGTGATATTTGGCACGTATATCAGCATCGGCAAGGCTTGTCCTTGTATCGTGTCGGAGGGCTCGCTTAATTTTCCAAAAGGCGTTAAACCAACAATTCGGTAGTAATAATCCTTTTTGTTCTCGATGCTGTCGCTATAAAACATGCGTCCTTCGCCTTCTATATTTGTAAGGGGTAGATCCGAAAGACGTTTAAAGTGCCGATTGTCCTCCGAGCGTTCTACATAGT
>DAIOHI010000632.1:0-1315 GCA_036744815.1 Paludibacteraceae bacterium | reverse complement strand
ACGCCAGGGAACAGCAATCGGAACGGCAATTGATATGGCAATAAAATCTTTCGGCGAAAAGAAAACAGAAGCAGGACGTGCTATTGTTGTGATTACCGATGGCGAAAACCACGAAGACGATGCGGTTGGAGCGGCTAAATTAGCGCAGGAAAATGGAATCGTTGTTCATGTTGTTGGTATGGGAAAACCGGAAGGCGCGCCTATTCCTATTCCGGGAACGACCAATTTCCGTCAAGATAAAGATGGCAATGTAGTTGTGTCGAAACTGAACGAAGAAATGTGTCGCGAAATAGCAGCTGCCGGAGGCGGAATTTACGCCCGTGCCGATAATACAAATACGGCTTTGCGCGCTGTTTCGAAAGAATTGGATAATATGTCGAAAGCGGAACTTTCGACAAAAGTGTTTGCGGATTACAACGAACAGTTCCAATCTTTTGCTTTGGTGGCTTTGTTGCTCTTAATTATTGATAGTTTTGTTTTCGGACGAAAAAATAAAGTGTTGAGCAAAATAAAGATATTCGATCTGAAAGATAAATTGAATAAAATTGAAAACTAATTGGTCAAACACAGAATTGACGAATTATCAAAAATATTAAACTGCTATTAGAATGAAAAAGCTGATAAATATGACAATGATGAGCGTATTTGCGACAGCCGCTTTGTGGGCTCAGCAAGAAAACGCCGATTTGCGTAGCGGTAACAAATATTATAAGTCGGAAAAATATACCGAAGCCGAAGTGGAATACCGCAAAGGTTTGGAAAAAAACAACAAATCTTTCGAAACAAATTTCAACTTGGGTAATTCTTTGTTTCGTCAGAAAAAATACGCTGATGCTTTGCAGTATTATAATACTTCGAATGCTTTATCGCAAGGTGATAAGCAAAAAGCAGCGGCGATATTTCATAATACGGGAAATGCTTTATTGTCGGACAATAAAATAGCTGAAAGCATTGAGGCTTATAAAACGGCGTTGAAAAACAATCCGCATGATAACGACACACGTTATAATTTGGCTTATGCTCAAATGATGCTGAAAAATCAACAACAAAATCAGGAGCAGAACAAAGACCAAGATAAAGATAATAAAGATCAGGAAAAAAAAGAGAATGATCAACAGCAGGAGCAGCAAGATAAGCCTCAAAATCAGCAAAAACAGCAACAAGAACAACCTCGTATTTCGAAGGAAAATGCACAGCAGATTTTGGATGCTTTGATGCAGGACGAGAAAGACGCGAAAGATAAAGCGCAGAAAGAACTTCCGAAATCAAGTAGAAAAGTAGAGAAAGATTGGTAATCGGAAAAATGATGAATGCG
>DAIOHI010000631.1:894-1320 GCA_036744815.1 Paludibacteraceae bacterium | reverse complement strand
GCAGCATCCGATTTGATTCCAAATCTTAATGTAAATGAATTGCCTGTTGTTATATCCTTAGATATTGCATATGTTTTCTCCGTCCATGTTGTAATAGGTGCTTGATTGAGGTATTCTGCATCTAAGTATATATCTAGAGCATCCACGCGAACAATCACTTGTTTATTATCAGCATCTCCTGTATTCCTATAGAGATCAAAGGCTATGTCACTATAATCTTTCAAAACTTTACCTGTAGGCAGAGTTATGTTCAGTTCCAATACTTCATTATAACCAGTGCTAATAACATGCGCCGCTTTTTCACTTGAAGCAGTCGGATTTGCGGCTACCGTTGCCGAACCTAAACTGCTAGTACCTCCCCAAATTTTAGCCAGACTAAGAGAAGCACCCACTGTGTGTTCTTCGAAATCTTCCACCATCAACCAG
>DAIOHI010000631.1:0-884 GCA_036744815.1 Paludibacteraceae bacterium | reverse complement strand
ACTGTTCCATTGGAACTACTTCCAAAAACAAATGACATATAGCCTAAGAAAAAGCATAAAGAGAGTAATTGTTTTTTCATGAGTAATAAATTTAAATTGTTATAAAATAACTTTTGATTATTACAAAGATAAATAACAGTGGCTTTTGTTAGTTTTCCGCTTGTAACAGATGTTTTTTCCTTCGTAACATTTGCGTTAACAAAATAAGGTTGTTTTGTTTCCTCTGTCCACCATAGCAGTTGTTTTCAGTTCTTTCCCGTTGCGTAAAGCCCTACAGTGGCTCCGACGAAGCCTCCAGCTTTGGCTGTAGTCAACAAATCCATGTTGATGTTTTCGGCTACAACTTCGTTGTTTGCATAAAAGCTAAGTTGAGCATTCTCGGCTTTAAGGCGGAGTTCGAGCGGCTTATCATCTGTGCTTATCGATGCTATTTCTGTCCGGATGCCAGCTTTGGCTTGTGTCAGTACGACAACAAATTGACCATTCCGAAGAGTTTTACCTAATACAAAATTGTGTCCTTCATTTTGGAAGCATACAATTCCGGCTAATTCCGTTTCGCTTTTAGGATTAAAATCCATTGTTACCGAAAATTCAAAATTCTGATGTTGTATGCGCCTGCCGATATATGCCGGATTGTCTATATCGTAGATCGTTTTTGGTAGAGCGTCTATTTCGAGAGACTTGTCTTTGATGTGCCACCATTCTCCGATAGGTGTTCTGATAAAAATCCATTCGTGAGCGAGTTTCTCCGATTCGAAATGGTCTTTCCAAAGGAAATTGCCTGTTAAACTATTACTTTCGGGCGATAAATCCGCTTTATCAACAAGCGTAGGAAGAGCTTTTCCTTTTTCGAGAATAATAGGAAATCCATCTTCCCAATTTAC
>DAIOHI010000630.1:0-1327 GCA_036744815.1 Paludibacteraceae bacterium | reverse complement strand
GCCGTAAACTTCCGTAATTCCATTGATAAAATCTACCGTCGAAGCCAGATCTTCTACCCACTTAATTGAATACTCGTCGTAAGTCTTAAGATTTCCCGTGCGATAATAATCGATCAAAGTACGGATAACGTCAGCTTGCTGCTCGTTCTCAGCTACCGTAACAGCCTTTTCGAGCCAAAAAACAATTTTTTCAAGCGCAGCGCTGTACATACCTCCCACTCTATAAGTTTTCTCAAGCAATTGGTCGTTTTCCTTTATCAATTTACTATTCAATCCATAGGACATGGGCGTTAAGTCTTTCGGATCTTTCATGGCATTATAAAACGCCTCGGCTTCCGCTTGTGTCACTCCCTCGTAATAATTATTTGCCGATGTTAGCAGTAAATCCACTCCGTCAGCTTGATTCACACGTTTAGCATAAGCGTTCGGATCGAAAATAACCGGAGCCAACACAGCAATAAGCTCTTCTACCGTTTGTCCTTGCGCTAAGGGTAATTTAGAAGCATCGATACTCTTTACCGATTCGGCAAAAAACTCGGAAGAGAAATGCGGCGTAAACTTATCAGTGGAATAATGATGATGAATACCGTTACCCATCCAAACCTGTTTCAGGTAAACAATCAGATTGGCAAATTCTTCCGAGTGGCGATCGCCCCGATAGTTCACATACACAGCCTCCAAGGTTTGACGAATAGCCAGATTATACTTATTGTTTTGATCGAATAAGATATCGCGTCCGCATAAAGCAGCTTCCGAGAGATAATAAACCAACTCTTTCTGCTTCAAGGACAACAACTCGAAATCAGGCACTCGATAACGCAAAATCTCGATATCGGCAAATTTATCCACAGTGTAATTAAAATCCTCAATACTTGGCGTACCTGTGCTTTTTTCTTTCGCACAAGCTGATAATAATATGCTTGCCATAGCAAATAAAATAATTCGTTTCATATATTATGTTATTTCAAATTCAAAGTTCGATATTAAGGTTTAATTAATGCTGCATTGGCACATTAACATATCGCCTGTTTAACATCTTCCAACAAATCCTCCACGTTTTCTAATCCAACCGATAGGCGGATGGTTTTGTCGGACACGTTCATCTTACGACGTACTTCTTCACTGAACGTTCCGAATATAGTACTTGCCGGATGAATTGCCAATGTTTTATTATCGAACAAATTAGTGGCTCGCTTAATCAACCTCAATTTATTCATAAATTGGAAGCAAGCCTCACGCGAAGTCATGTCGAAAGTCAACATCGCTCCTGCCCTCTCTCCAAATTGTTTTTGAGCAATTTGGTAATACAAGTTAGAAGTCAATCCTG
>DAIOHI010000629.1:0-1342 GCA_036744815.1 Paludibacteraceae bacterium | reverse complement strand
GAAGTTTTAGAATCTATTAAAGACATTTACAACCAACATCCCGAATTTGAAAAAGCAAATATTATCGAGCGCCTTTGCATTCCCGACCGGATTTTTTCCTTCAGAGTAACTTGGGTTGACGATAAAGGTCAGGTACATACCAATATGGGCTATCGAATTCAGCACAACAATGTACTCGGACCTTACAAAGGCGGTATCCGTTTTCATGCTTCGGTCAATCTTTCCATCCTTAAATTTTTGGCTTTTGAGCAGACTTTTAAAAATTCGCTCACCACTTTGCCTATGGGTGGCGGCAAGGGCGGTTCCGATTTTATGCCACGCGGTAAATCGAATGCCGAAATCATGCGTTTTTGTCAGGCATTTGTTATGGAATTGTGGCGTCATATAGGTCCCGACACGGACGTTCCGGCGGGCGATATCGGCGTTGGAGGACGCGAAGTAGCTTATATGTACGGCATGTATCGCAAGCTGGCTCGCGAAAACACCGGCACTTTTACCGGAAAAGGACTTGAATTCGGAGGTTCGCTTATTCGTCCCGAAGCAACCGGATATGGAAACATCTACTTCCTGCTCGAAATGTTGAAAACAAGAAACATCGATCTTAAAGGGAAAAAATGTTTGGTTTCCGGTTCGGGAAATGTGGCGCAATACACTTGCGAAAAGCTGATCGAATTGGGCGCGATTCCTGTAACACTTTCCGATTCGAGCGGATATATTTACGATCCAGATGGCATTACGCGTGACAAACTGGACTTCGTAATGGATTTGAAAAACAATCAACGTGGACGCATTCGCGAATATGCCGAGCAATACGGTTGTAAATATGTAGAAGGCGGACGTGTTTGGGCAGAGAAGGGTGATATTGCTTTACCGTCGGCAACGCAAAACGAACTGAACGGTGACGACGCCAAAAAGCTTGTTGCCAATGGATGTATAGCCGTTTCGGAAGGAGCCAACATGCCTTCGACTCCCGAAGCCATCGAAGTGTTTCAAGAAGCAAAATTGCTTTATGCGCCGGGCAAAGCCGCTAATGCGGGCGGTGTAGCAACTTCGGGTTTGGAGATGACACAAAACTCTATGCGCTTGAATTGGACACGCGAAGAGGTGGATGAAAAGTTAAAACAAATCATGTCAAACATTCACACACAATGCGCTAAATACGGAACTGATTCCGACGGTTATATCGACTATGTAAAAGGAGCAAACATTGCCGGATTTATTAAAGTAGCCAAAGCCATGATGGCGCAAGGCGTTCTTTAATTTTTTGTTGAAAAGATATGCTAATAAAAAATCAGCGGACAAGATCAAAGCTTTGTCCGCTGATTTTATTTAATGACTGTCT
>DAIOHI010000628.1:0-1354 GCA_036744815.1 Paludibacteraceae bacterium | reverse complement strand
ATCCCGAAGCTATGACTGCCTTTGAAGTCGAAGTGGCTCAAAATGCAGCTCATTTAGCTGTGAAAAAACCAAATAAAGTAACTTCGATGAAAAACTTTCTGGCTAAAGAGGAAGAGCTTGCAATAGTGGGTAATGTCTTTGAGCTAGTTTATTAATCTATTTTGTCAATAAGAAAAAAACGATTAAATTTGCCCTAACTTAAACGATATAAAATGCATTGTAAAGAAACAAAAATATGGGGCTCTGTTTTCTTAGATTCATATTTTTATTAATATATAGGATGCGTTAGCTTTTTTGGCTAACGCATTTTTTTTGCTCGTATCAAAACAATAAAACAATAATAACACACATGTCTATCAACACATCCATCAAAAAAGTGATTGTGCTCGGTTCGGGCGCGTTAAAAATTGGACAAGCCGGAGAGTTCGATTATTCCGGATCGCAAGCCTTGAAAGCTTTGCGCGAAGAAGGAATATACAGCGTATTGATCAATCCGAACATCGCTACCATTCAAACTTCTGAAGGCGTTGCCGATCAGGTTTATTTCCTGCCTGTAACTCCTTACTTTGTAGAAGAAATTATCAAGAAGGAAAAGCCTGACGGTATTTTACTGGCTTTTGGAGGACAAACTGCGCTGAATTGCGGAACGGAACTTTACTTGAATGGCACGTTGGAGAAATACGGCGTAAAGGTACTTGGGACTTCCGTTGAAGCGATAATGACGACCGAAGATCGCGATTTGTTTGTGAAAAAACTGAACGAAATTGATGCGAAAACTCCCGTGAGCCAAGCTGTGGAAACAATGGAAGACGCTATTGCTGCGGCGGAACGTATCGGATTTCCGGTGATGCTTCGCTCGGCTTATGCTTTGGGTGGATTGGGGAGCGGTATTACACAAAACTTGAATGAGTTCAAAACTTTGTGCGAAAATGCTTTTGCTTATTCCAAACAGATATTAGTGGAAGAATCGCTCAAAGGTTGGAAGGAAATTGAATTTGAAGTGATTCGTGATAAAAATGACCATTGTTTTACGGTTGTTCCGATGGAGAATGTGGATCCGCTTGGTGTTCATACAGGCGAAAGTATTGTGGTGGCTCCGATTTGTACCTTGCGAAAAGAACAGACGGAAATGCTCGAAGATATTGCTCGACGTGTGGTACGTCATATCGGTATTGTGGGCGAATGCAACATTCAATACGCTTTCAATGCCGAAACGAATGATTATCGTATTATCGAAATCAATGCCCGTTTGAGCCGTTCGTCGGCATTGGCATCGAAAGCAAGCGGTTATCCGTTGGCATTTGTGGCGGCGAAGTTGGCTTTGGGCTATTCGCTCGACCAAATCGGCGAGATG
>DAIOHI010000627.1:0-1358 GCA_036744815.1 Paludibacteraceae bacterium | reverse complement strand
TTCATCAAAGGAATCGCATGCTTTGCAATCCTTGCCATGTTCTTTCATTATGCGGGTTATACGCTCGGCTTTTTCCTTCGTTCGCGAATAAGCGCCCACTAATTCGTACTCGGGCAACAGCCCATCAATTACCGCGTTCACAATAATGTCCGCAAGGTATCCACAACCGACAATAGCTAAGTTTTTCATGTCGGCGAAGATAAGGCTATTTGTCTGAATTTCAAAACGGCAAGAACTGCTGATTTATCCTTCGCTTTAGTTGTAATAATGGAAGAAACCCATTATTTCCATCGTGAGAGCAATCAGAATATGCACGATAACACCGCCCCATATATGGCGGGTTTCGTAGGCGAAAGCTCCGAGAATGTAACCTCCGAAGATGGACGAGATAGTTTCGCCCATAGGTTTACCGAAATGTATGGCGGCATACATGGCAACCATAGGAAGCACGGCTTTTGGACCAAGCAAACTGATCATCCCGATAACCAACACGCCTCTGAAAACAAGTTCCACCATAACGAAATCGAGGGCATAAACGCTTTCGAAAATCGTTGTGTAGAGCCATGTCGGCATATTGAAAGCGCCTTCGTAAAGCCATGGTTGGAATTGCGGATAAGCTTTTAAGAAATCGGGCGTGAAAGATGTGGCAATAAGAAAGGGAAGCAGCATCAGAAAAAGCATCAAATATCCTCGAATATGTTTGCTATTTCTGCTGAGTCCGTATAATCCTTTAACATCTTTGTCGATATATATTTTCATCAACAGAAATGGCAGGAATAAAAAGCAAAAGGCTTTTAGTTGCGATAATACGCGAAACAAGTACAATTTGTCTATCCGAAACAAATCGGGAAATTCCCATTGCCGGTAGCTGTAATAACCTATTGCAAAGCCGTAAGCCGCAATGATAATGATGCTTTTTATATAGAATTTCTTGTTCTTTAGCAGGTCGTATCGTTTTTGAAAAAAGAAGATCGGGATAGCCGTTCCAAAGTAAAAGAACGCGTAGAATAAAGGCATAATCCATCCCGAATTTCCATCGAAAAATGAAGGACGGATATAGGTATTGTAGAGTTTGAAATGGTAATTCAGAAAAATGAAAATAACAATAAAAACAAAAGTATAAATGTAGGAAAGCAAATGAAAATCTTTTCTTACAAAGGCGGAAAAGGATTTCCATAAACCAAGCAAAGCTCCTCCCGAGCTATTCGAAAGGGAAGACTCTGCCGTATGAATTGTTTGAACTTTATTTTGTTTAGTTTTATCTCCCATTTGCAAAAGTCTCCTTTTTGGAATATTAAAGAGAGTTGTGTGTTTTTTACTTAAAGTCTATAATGATTTTAAAGTTATAAAGTCTTCGG
>DAIOHI010000626.1:0-1358 GCA_036744815.1 Paludibacteraceae bacterium | reverse complement strand
TCCAATTCTACAATGCGACCCGAAGCTCCTCTTTTTAGCGGAATCAAATCAATAACAGTTCCAAAGTCGATTCCCGAACGTCTTTTTATCAATTCCGATAAATCTTCGATAGAATAACTTACCGACCAACGATAAAAATCATGTGTTTCCTGATCGTAATTATTCAGCACTTGCGATAATATCTTTGCATCCGTCGTGTTACAAAAAGCACTCGGACGTTCTTGTATCCATTTTACAGCTTCTGTATCCAATGTCAAATCAGGAAATACCTGACTGTTTACATCATCTCTCAGCTTTGCCAGATAAGGAATGTGTGTGTCTTCCCAGCAATTTTCGAATTCTTCCACCACTCCGCCGCAGCATTTCGAGAAACGAGCATCACAAATTTTGCCGTCGAAGAAAAGCACTTCGCCACTTGTTTCCGCAATAGCTTGCCGCACTTGTTCTATGTTTTCGAAAGCGCGGCTCACGCCTTGATAACGCTGGCAATGATCGTCGGCACAAACATCGAAGTTCGTATGGTCTTCGCGGTCGTACCAACGAATACGCTTATCTTCCGTTTCGATAAACGCGGAATTTCGTTCTTTTGCGCTAATCGTTTTATTCTTTTCAATTTGTGCCAACAGCCAACTACGCGAAATTACAGCGTGCGCTTTCAGCAATTCCAGCGAAGCCGACGAACTCATTTCGGACGAAATAACACTTGTCAAATAATCTTCAACAGGAATTATGTTGATCGCCGTAATTGCATTATCTTCAACAATAAACTTCAATGCGCCTTGAAAGCGTTGGTCTTCCTTGCGCTCCCAATGAAAATTAATGCCGATAAGGACATCTTTTAGCGTAAATGTAGATGCCTTATTATCCGATTCAAAAAACAATTCATCGTAAATTTCACCTTTCCATCGGATCTTTCCTGCTTCAAAAACGACTTTTTGCTCGCCTTGAACGGTTTCTCCATTTACAGAAAAACTTCCCTCCGGAACAAAAATAATTTCATCCCGAGAAATAATGCCGACTTTTACAACAGGTTCTTTCATGCGAATTTAAATGATAGTTTCTTGTTGTTTTATTTTTTCTGAAAGTTTATTCATCGCATCATTGCTGATACATACTTCTTTCAATACAGCTTCAATGTCAGTTTTGGTGATTTTATTAAAATCATTTTCTCGCGGAACAACAAAAACTCCGCCCATATCAACCGATGCCGGACTTATTAATATATTGCTGTCGCCTTCTGCGAAAAAACATTGCGGACGGTGTACTTCGCGTGGAAAAATGCAACTAATCCATTTTCCGTCTTCGTAGTACGAAACAATATTCAGCATCGGCTCCGTTTCATCTTTTTTTATAGGCAA
>DAIOHI010000625.1:0-1362 GCA_036744815.1 Paludibacteraceae bacterium | reverse complement strand
AATATAAAGTCGAAAACGGCACGATTATCGGTATCAGCAAATTAAATACGCCAAATACTTTTTTGGCTACTAATAAAACTTACGGCGATTTTATTCTTGAATTTGAATTTAAAGTGGACGATAGTTTGAACTCGGGAGTACAATTCCGTTCGCTGTCGAACAAGGACTATCAAAATGGTCGGGTACATGGCTATCAATTCGAAATCGACCCTTCGAGCAGAGCTTGGACGGGAGGTATTTACGACGAAGCACGCAAAGGTTGGTTGTACGATTTAGCGGTTTATCCTGCTGCTCAAAAAGCTTTCAAAAATGGTGAATGGAATAAAGCGCGCGTTGAGGCTATCGGAAACAACATCCGCACATGGGTAAATGATCTTCCTTGCGCTAATATTTTGGACGCGCAAACCGCACAAGGTTTTATCGCTTTACAAGTGCATTCTATCGGTAATGCAAAACAAGAAGGAAAAACCATTGCATGGAGAAATATTCGTATTTGTACAAAAGGAATCGAGCAAGAAAAACGTTCGGAATCAGCCGTCGCTCCGCAAAAGAACTGCATCCCGAATACAATTTCGGAAAAAGAAAAACAAGACGGTTGGAAGCTTCTTTGGGACGGAAAAACATCCGAAGGCTGGCGCGGAGCTCGTATGAAATCCTTCCCTGCAAAAGGCTGGGTGATTGACAACGATGTTTTGAAAGTATTGAAATCAGATGGTGGCGAATCGACCAACGGCGGTGATATTGTTAGCACAAAAAAATACAAAAACTTTGAATTGATTGTTGATTTTAAAATAACGGAAGGAGCAAATAGCGGTATAAAATACTTTGTTGACACTGAATTAAACCAAGGCGCTGGTTCGTCTATCGGATGTGAATTCCAAATTCTGGACGACGAAAAACATCCGGATGCAAAATTAGGCGTTGCCGGAAACCGTAAATTAGGTTCGTTGTACGACTTGATTCCTGCACCAAACAACAAGCCTTTCCGCAAAGGATTTTTCAATACGGCTCGCGTTGTTGTGAAAGACAATCATGTTGAACATTGGCTGAATGGAGTAAAAATAATTGAATACGAACGCAACACTCAGATGTTTAATGCTTTGGTTGCTTATAGTAAATATAACGTGTGGCCCAACTTTGGTAATGCTGCAAGCGGACATATCCTTCTGCAAGATCATGGTGATGAAGTTTGGTTCCAAAATATCAAGATCAAAGAATTGTAAATCGATCTGATAATTAAATTCTAGTAAGTGATTAATGAACGACATTAAAAGTCTTCATTAATCACTTATTTTATTATACAAAAGACAAGCAACACTGTCCTCTACTATCGTTTTTCGGAAAAGTAATAGCTATGAATTT
>DAIOHI010000624.1:0-1367 GCA_036744815.1 Paludibacteraceae bacterium | reverse complement strand
ACGATTCCGGTTGAAGTTAATGCCGAGTTTTTTACTGGCGAACCTTTCGGACGGATATGAGACAAATCGTGCCCTACTCCACCACGACGCTTCATAAGTTGCACCTGCTCTTCATCAATCTTGATAATAGCTCCGTAGGAATCGGCATCGCCATCGAATCCGATCACAAAACAGTTGGAAAGTGAAGCCACTTGAAAATTATTCCCAATTCCGGTCATCGGGCTGCCTTGCGGAACAATATAATTAAAGTTACGAAACAACTCAAAAAGTTCATCTTCCGAAAGTGGATTTGGATATTTATTTTCAATTCGTGCAACTTCTTGTGCCAATCGACGATGCATATCATCCGGCGTAAGTTCATAAATATTGCCAAAGGAATCTTTTAAAGCATATTTAGTCGCCCATACTTTGGCTGCCAAATCATCTCCTTTGAAATACTCCAATGAAGCTTGAATTATTTCATCCAAAGCAAATGTTTTTCTTTCTGATATTTTTGTTCCCACTTTATATTGTTTTTTAAGATTATTATTCCTAAAACTGCCCGATTTTATCGGACTACAATTTTAGTTATTTATTTCATACAATCAAAATTAAAAGAAACTATTTATCCATTAACTTTTCAACAAATTATCTAAATCATAATGTAACAATTTACAAATAAAGATATTAAGAAATCGAACAGGATAAAAAGTTTTCTAAAAAGAAAACAAAGATTATCTCTTTAGTTTTTTTCTTTATTTTTTGATATAATAAAAGAAACAAGAAAAGAAAGAAAAAGTTTCAACTAATAAAGTTAATTTATTGAGAAATTTTTCCGTTTTCAACTTTAAAAATGAAGGATTCTTGCCCAATCTGCTCAAGAATATGATCCAAATGCTTTTGATTGGTGTCTGTAATAAAAATTTGTCCGAAGGTATCGCTCGAAACAAGTTCAACAATTCGTTTAACTCGAATCGAATCGAGCTTGTCAAAAATATCATCGAGCAACAATAATGGTGAGTGATTATGTGTACGTTTTAGAAAATCGAATTGTGCCATTTTCAACGAAATGACGTAGGTTTTACTTTGCCCTTGCGAACCAACTCGTTTTATCGGATGTTCGCCAAGAAGCATTTCAAGCTCATCTTTGTGAATTCCTTGAGTTGAGTAGCCAAGTATCCGATCGCGGTCGCGGGTAGCTTCCATGCGCGCTTTAATATCATGTTCGTCGTGCTGCGAGCGGTAATGCAAACTTATTTCTTCGTTTCCATCGGATATATAGCTGTAAAACTGCTGAAAAACAGGAATAAAATCTTCTATAAAATGTTTTCTCTCGTTGTAGATGTAAAACCCATGTTCTGCCATTTGGCTTTCCCAAATATCCATCA
>DAIOHI010000623.1:1094-1368 GCA_036744815.1 Paludibacteraceae bacterium | reverse complement strand
GAACGAGGAGTGGAAGGAGCATCTCACACGCCCATTGGATTTGTTGCTCGGGCTAAGGCGGATTTTCGAAGATTTGGTGTTGACAATCGACTGTATATTGGGCAAGAACGGATGAAAATGTATGAGAAATTCGGGAACTTGCTTTATTGGGGTAATCCCTTTTTACGTTCAGGAATGTACTTTCAAAATCGGATATACTGGCAAATTTTCAATACAAATATTATCAAAGCCCGTTTGGCTTCGATAATATTTGTATTGAAAATTTGCCAGTATA
>DAIOHI010000623.1:0-1084 GCA_036744815.1 Paludibacteraceae bacterium | reverse complement strand
CACACGCATTATTCCGAAGGCGAATGGATGTTTGAGCAGGTATTTACCTTGCAAGTAGCATTGAATTAGCAGGAGACTTTGAAGGCGATTTCTTCAGTTCTCGTCTTATAACTTAAATTTTAATCTAAAAATACTATGTTGGTCAAAGTTTACGGCTCTGCGGTGCAGGGCATTAATGCGACGATTATTACCATTGAGGTAAATGTTAGTCAAGGAATTAAATTCTTTCTAGTTGGATTGCCCGATAACGCGGTAAAAGAAAGTCACGAACGAATTGTGTCGGCGCTTGCTTACACAGGTCATAAATTACCGCGCAAACAAGTCCTTATCAATATGGCGCCTGCCGATATCCGCAAAGAAGGCGCGGCTTACGACTTGGCTTTAGCCATCGGGATGCTTGCTGCCTCGGAAAGCATTCGAAGCGAAAATTTAGATAAATACATCATTATGGGCGAACTCTCGCTCGACGGCGGTTTGCAACCGATAAAGGGCGTGCTTCCAATCGCCATTAAAGCTCGCGAAGAAGGTTTTAAGGGTTTGATCCTACCAAAACAAAACGCCCGTGAAGCAGCCGTTGTAAATAACCTGGATGTTTATGGAGTTGAGAACATAACGGAAGTGGTCGATTTCTTTAATGGAGAATCAGACTTGGAGCCTACTGTTGTCAATACTCGGGAAGAATTTGCCCAGAACCTAAGTTTTCTCGACATTGATTTTTCCGATGTGAAAGGGCAGGAGAGTGTTAAGCGTGCCTTGGAGGTTGCTGCGGCGGGTGGACATAATATCATTATGATTGGTCCGCCGGGAGCCGGAAAGTCGATGATGGCAAAGCGACTGCCGACCATTTTACCGCCGCTCACTTTGCACGAGGCTTTGGAAACAACTAAAATACACTCCGTAGCTGGATGTGTTGATAACAATACTTCACTTATTGCGCAGCGTCCTTTCCGCAGTCCGCATCACACGATTTCGGATGTAGCTTTGGTTGGAGGCGGAACTTTTCCGCAGCCGGGCGAAATTTCTTTGGCGCATAACGGCGTTCTTTTCCTCTAACAAATTACCCGAATTCAAACGGACTGTTTTG
>DAIOHI010000622.1:0-1372 GCA_036744815.1 Paludibacteraceae bacterium | reverse complement strand
TCCCAGCTATGCTCGGGACTCCAATGCCAATACAGCACATTTTGTCCGTTGCGATGCCAATTCCAGTTTACTTCGCGCCAAAGCTTATCGATGCGTGAAGCTACTGCTTTTTCCCGTTCGCTGCCGTCCACATAATATTGGTGCACCGCCAACAAACCTTGTATAAGAAAAGATGTTTCTACCAAGTCGCCACCGTTATCTTTATCACTAAATCCGCTCACCTTGCCGGTATCGCCATACCACCAATGCGGAAAAACACCTTGAAAACGATCGGCAGTTTCTAGAAAATTCAATATCTTTTCGAAGCGTTCCACTCCTTGCTCGCGGGTAATGTAACCACGTTCCATTCCCACAATAAGCGCCATAAAGCCGAAACCGCTTCCGCCCGAAGTTACAACATTGAAGTCGTTTTTAGGATAATCGCCATCGATATGGTAACGCTCGCGAGCCAATCCGCTAACCGGTTCGGCGCCATCCCAAAAGTATTGGAAGGTACGACGTTGAACAGTGTCCATCAAGGCTTCGTCCGAAATATGACCACTTCTTTTTGTGCTGTTGCATGAAGCAAATGCTGACAAAACAACTGCCAAGGAAAAGAGGTAAACGATAAATTTTGTTTGCATAGTCTTTAGTTTTATTTTAAGTTGAATCTTGCGCTTTTTACATCACGGCTATTGCTACCAATCATTACATCGAAGTCGCCGGATTCCGCCACATAGTTCAGGTCGTAATCGTAGAACTTCAACAAATCGGCGTTTATAGTAAAGCTGACTTCTTTCGATTCGCCTGCTTTTATCAGCACTTTTTCGAAGCCTTTCAATTCTTTTACCGGACGTGTGGTAGAACCTACAATATCGCGGATATAAAGCTGCACAACTTCTTTTCCATCTACGCTTCCGCTATTTCTTACGCTAAGCGAAGCGGTAATTTCACCGTCCATATCCATCGTCGATTTATCTAACTTAATATCGCTGTATTCGAAGTTAGAATAGCTCAAACCAAATCCGAAAGGATAAAGCGGCTCGTTGGAAACATCTAAGTAATTGCTGCGGAATTTAGCAAACCACTTGCCTTCTTCTAAAGGACGACCGGTGTTTTTATGATTATAGAAAAGAGGAATTTGTCCCACATTCTGCGGGAAAGTTGTTGTTAGCTTTCCACTTGGATTCATATCGCCAAACAACACATCAGCAATAGCGTAAGCTGCTTCGCTTCCACCAAACCACACATTGAGAATGGCAGGAACGTTAGCTTCTTCCCAAACTAAAGTCATGGGGCGACCGGCAAATAATACCAACACGACAGGCTTACCTGTTTTGATAAGTTCTTTCAATAATTGCTGCTGTACATCGGGGATATTCAAATCAGTACG
>DAIOHI010000621.1:0-1378 GCA_036744815.1 Paludibacteraceae bacterium | reverse complement strand
ACCCTCTGCTTGTAAGGCAGATGCTCTGAACCAGCTGAGCTAAACGCCCTTTTATAGGGAGAAAATCCTCCCTGAAAAAGTGTGGCAAAGATACAATAATTTTACTTTATACAAAACTTTAGTTCGTGTTTTTTGTTTTATAAATGAAAAATAAATTGACTTTAATTTTCCAGATTTCTCTTTACGCTGATAATAAGATTATTATAAGGATAGATGCAACTATGAAATACGACTAAAAATCAATTCAATCTATTTTTCTCTTGCAAATGTTTATTTTTTTATACTTTTGCAAACGGAACACGAAACGTGTTTATTTACATATTCTTCAAATTAATGGGGTGCCTTAATATTTTTCGGGCTGAGATCATACCCTTTGAACCTGCTTGGGTAATACCAGGAAGGGAATAAGACTTCTTTCCGTATTTATTTTTGGGCTCTCAAAACTTAATTATTAACATTTAATTATTTTGTTATGAGACAATTATTTATTTCAATCTTTCTATTATTTTCGATTATCGCTACTGAGGCGCAACAGAATTTCATAAAAGGAAAAGTATTCGATGAAAAGGGACGACCTTTATCGGGTGCAACAGCCATTATTAAAAATTCGAATGATATCCAAACTCAGATTACTGACTCTGAAGGAGCTTTTCTCTTCGCCAATCTTTCAAAAAAGACTTATACATTAAGCGTCTCATTTTTAGGTTACGAAACGTCAACACAACAAATATCGGTCAATGAGGACATTGAGGTTATTCTTTTGGTAAAATCTTATAACATTAACGAAGTGTCCGTTTATTCGCTTCGTGCGAAGGAAAATTCTGCAATAACATATACCAATTTGCGATCTGATGAAATTGAGGAGCGCAATTTTGGACAAGATATTCCTTATCTATTGTCATTGACGCCGTCCTTTATCGCGACTTCCGATGCTGGAACTGGAATTGGCTATACGGGTTTTCGCGTTCGAGGAACGGATGCCAATCGTATTAATATTACTGTAAACGGAGTTCCGTTAAATGATGCCGAATCGCATGGGACATTTTTTGTGAATATGCCCGATTTCGCATCATCCGTTTCTTCTATGCAGATTCAGCGCGGAATCGGGAGTTCAACCAACGGATCCGCCGCTTTCGGTGCAAGCATCAACATGGAAACCGGATTGACAAGCAGCGAGCCTTATGCCGAATTTAGTGGAACCTACGGATCTTTTAACACAACAAAATACAGCGTTAAAGCCGGAAGTGGTATTTTGAATAATAAATTAGCTTTCGACGCTCGAGTGTCGGGATTGAATTCCGATGGTTATGTTGATCGTGCTTTTGCCGATTTAAAATCTTACTATCTATCAGCAGGTTATTATGGCGACAATACAACC
>DAIOHI010000620.1:0-1388 GCA_036744815.1 Paludibacteraceae bacterium | reverse complement strand
TTGGTCCGAATGAACCGCCTGTTGCCCGTATTCAAAATATGTATTTGAGAAATATATTGTTGAAAATAGAAAGCAACGCACCACAGGAACGTGCCAAAGAATTACTATCTCAATTAGTAGGACAAATGTTGTCCTCATCTGATTTTAAATCCGTAAGAGTAAATTTGGATGTGGATCCGATGTGAGTTTTATGTAAACCTAAGTCGTAAAAATAAAAAATAGGCTGTCTAATAAGTTATTTATCCACTAATTACACAAATTTCAACTAATGACATCTTACTGAATATCAACACACAAAACTTTTTGTATAGATCGTTTTCGTGTTAACTAGTGTAATTAGTGGATTTACGAGACAGCCGTTTCGTCAATTATTTTCACTACTTTTTCAAAGCAGCTATTCCTTCTTTCAACGAAGCTATTTTACTTTCGGCATCCGCTTTTTTCTTGCGCTCAGCTTCTACCACTTCGGGCTTAGCGTTAGCAACAAATTTCTCATTACCAAGCTTTTTCATTACCGAAGCGATAAATCCTTCGTAATAAACGATTTCGGCTTCCATCTTTTTTATTTCCTCATCGGCATCAATCAAATTCCCCAAGGGAATAGCATATTCGGTTACACCGACAAGAAAAGAGGCTGAAGCATTTGCTTTTTCCGCAATGAAATCAATATTTTTCAGATTTGTCAGTTTTGCGATAACCGAATCGAAAGTTTTATTATGTTGATTTCCGATGATTTGCAGATCCAAAGCTTCTTTATTTGGAATGCTTTTTTGTAAACGAATGGAGCGTATTCCTGCGATAATTTCTTTTGTTTTTTCGAATTCTGCAATAAAAGCTTCATCCGGATTAGCAGCTTGAGGCTGCAAAACAACCATAATACTTTCGCCGTCTTTGCGTTCTTCCAAAGCCTGCCATAATTCTTCGGTAATAAATGGCATAAAAGGATGCAACACTTTCAACAACGAATCGAAGAAAGCAAGCGTTTGCTCAAGCGTTTTTTTATCAATAGGCTGTTGGTAAGCAGGTTTCACCATTTCTAAATACCACGATGAAAACTCATCCCAAAACAACTTATAAACTGCCATCAAGGCTTCCGAAAGGCGATATTTAGAAAATAAATCATCTATTTCGACCAAGGTTTTGTTCAATTGAGCCTCGAACCATGCAACAGCAAGTTTCGCCGATTCAGGTTGCGGAATATCCGCTACTTCCCAACCTTTTACCAATCGGAAAGCATTCCAAATCTTATTATTAAAGTTACGTCCTTGTTCGCACAGACTATCGTCGTAAGGCAAATCGTTTCCGGCAGGCGATGTCAACAGCATTCCTAAGCGAACGGCATCAGCACCGTATTGCGCTATCAAATCGAGCGGATCAGGCGAATTGCC
>DAIOHI010000619.1:0-1393 GCA_036744815.1 Paludibacteraceae bacterium | reverse complement strand
TCGGTGGATAGCAATTGGGTCGTTGTCCGCACATAAAGGCGAATATAAAGCTTATACGCCCACAAAAGCACGCCTTTTTGAGGCTCGTTCATTTCCACTATCAAAAGATGACCGCCGGATTTTAATACCCGATGAATTTCTTGCAAAGATTGATCGAGGCGTTCGAAATTACGGATTCCAAAAGCAATGGTCGCGGCATCGAAAGTGTTGTCTTCAAAGGTCATAGAAGAAACATCTTGTACTTGCAAATCGACTTTATCGGACAAATTAGCCTCGGTAAGTTTCATTCGTCCTACTTCCATCATTTTTTCCGAGATATCAATCCCCGTAACATGCTCCGGCTGTAAAAACTTAAAAGCTTTTACACACATATCTGCTGTTCCGGTAGCAATATCAAGAATTTGTTTAGGATTATAGGCTTTCAAAGCAAGAAGAGATTTTCTTCGCCAAATGCGTGCCATTCCCCAAGACATGATATCATTGAACTTGTCGTACTGACCCGAAATGCTGTTGAACATCCGCGAAAGCTGCGCAGTCTTTTCCTCTTCCTGATTGTATGGTTTTACTTTATTGAAATCCATCCTAAATGAGTCAATACATCAATATGCTAATATGCCAATGTACTGTAATTCGGACATTGGCATATTGACAGATTTTTATTTATTTTTCTTTTTTCGTCCTGTTCCTACCGGAGCTTTATTATCTGCTTTAGCAAAGGAATCATCATCCACCTCTGGCGAACGAATAGCTCGAACAACAAGCCAAACGCCCCAAACAATAAAAGGAACACTCAGCAATTGCCCCATATTAAAGAGCATACTGGCTTCGAATGCTTCTTGGTCGAGTTTGATAAATTCCAGCAGAAAACGTGTTCCGAAAATTCCTAAAAGGAAAACTCCGAAAATGAATCCACGTTTTTTGTAGGCTTGTTTTTTCCAATACATCCACCAAACTACGGCAAAAGTAATAATGCAATATAGCATTTCGTATATCTGCGTTGGATGCACAGGAACTCCGATTTCTTGCCATTCACGCGAACGAATAAATTCAAATCCCCAAGGTAATGTAGTCGGACCTCCAAAGATTTCGCTGTTCATCAAATTACCTAATCGAATGAAAGTAGCACCTAAAGCAACACCAATAACTAAACGATCGAAAATCCAGATATAACCTTTCTTTGTTACATTTTTGTTGTAGAAATACATTCCTATCAGAATTCCGAAAGCTCCTCCATGACTGGACAAACCGCCTTCCCAAATTTTAAGTATTTCGAAGGGATTTTTATAATAATAGAAAAAATCTCCGTCGGCTCCATAGAAAAGACAATGTCCAAGACGCGCTCCAAGCACCAAACCGATAACTACATAAAAAAACAATTTATCCGACCAGGCTT
>DAIOHI010000618.1:0-1407 GCA_036744815.1 Paludibacteraceae bacterium | reverse complement strand
CGTAGTACGAAACAATATTCAGCATCGGCTCCGTTTCATCTTTTTTTATAGGCAAGGCGGAATATATGCGTTCGAAAAGTGCTACAACCTTCTTTTTGTTACTCGATTCAATGATAAAGACATTCCGCATATAATTTTCCGGCGAATAGCAAAGCAAGTCTTCGTCTGACAATATTACTCGTTTTTCTACAGATCGGATGTCTTTTTCTAATGGTAAAAAGCCTTTGTTTCCTGCTTGAAAATGCACATGGTCGGGAGCCGAAGCACCGCATTTAGGTCCATTGTAAAAAACAACATATTCCATCATTGATTCTGCCAAATCGAGCATGTCTTCGTATCTGTCAAGAATCAATTGATCGCGATGATGCATGCTCGGAATCGTAAAATGAACGGGAAAAATCGGGAATGGATTCACTAAAATTTGATAATCTTTTCCGAAAGGAATACCACGTTGTTCGGCAGGAAGATTTGCCGGACATAAAAAACATTTCCGCTCCTGAAGCGATTTTTGGTCAACTTTTGCCGCACTCGAAACAATCCGCTCGGGGTTAAATTGAACCCGAAAGAGGTATCCATTAAAGTCGAATTCTTTTGTGCGAACTTTCTTTAATGCGTCATAGTTTTTTGCAGCTAAAGACCATTCCTTAAGTTGCTCCTGAAAAAATGCCTTTATTTCGTTTGAAAATGATTCCTTCATATCTTCCTTTGATTAAGCTCTGCTTTTGTTTAGCGCAATCCGGGCTTCGAGTTCCCATGTTCGGATACGATCTTTGTATGTGTTGTGTCCGTTCATTTTTACAATATCAAGCGATGCGTCTGAGTTATCTTCCCAACGGCGGCAAAGATAGAGCACATCGTAAATGCGTCCGATCTGATATTCGCGCGAGAAAGCCAAACCCAAGGCATAATCTTCGCCATAGCTTGTGTTTGGAACTCGTATTTCGCGTAAAACCGGAGTGTAAAACGCACGTGGCGCACCCAAGCCATTAATGCGAAGCGCATTGTTTCTTCCGTTTTCGGGAGTCCATTCCTTGTGGTCGATAAGTCCCGGTGGAATCGGCTTTTTATCGAAATCTGTCAGCATATAACTGCCGATTACCATGGAGCAATTCTGAGCATAGAAAGCATCCACTATTTTTTGAAGCGTGTTTTCGTCCGAATACACATCGTCGCTATCTAACTGAACGGCGAATTTTCCACATTTAGGATGAAACACGCCGGCATTCCAACAGCCTCCGATTCCCAAGTCTTTGTTCTCAGGAATAACATGAATCAGGCGTTTGTCCGATGCAAATTTATCTATAGCTTCTGTGGTGCCGTCAGTCGAATAATTATCGACAATAATTAAATTAAATTTGAAGTTTGTTTTTTGGTTGAGTACAGACTGGATGGCATCTGCTATCGTTT
>DAIOHI010000617.1:0-1412 GCA_036744815.1 Paludibacteraceae bacterium | reverse complement strand
CCACGGGCTTCATGCAAAGCTGACCGGTGTTGAGGCGGTAGCCCTGACGGAGCAAGTCGGTGGTAACACGATGGTATTGGCTGATAATGGCTTCTATCGTTTCGCGGCGGTAACTGGGACCATATTCGTGTACCTTGTTGATAATCTGGTCGAAGTCGAGTACGCCTCTCGATTCGAGAATGGCAGTATAGTCGTCGGGACAAGTCATCAAGCCTTTCCTTACGAGCCAAATGCGGAGGGTTGTTTTCATAGTTTATTTAAGTTGAGAACGAATAACTAATAACTATTAACTATTAGTTGTTAGTTATTTGCTGTATTTCTTTATTAATGCTTTGAAGTCGCCATCCTCGCGGTAAGCAGCCCAAGTCTTCGATCTTGCTTTCCTTCATAGTAATCTTTCTGATGTGATAGAAATGAGGCACTAAGATAAGTTAATTTTGTGAAAGTAAGGGATGAAAATAAGAGAATGTGTTAATATGCTAATGTGCCAATATAGAGATAGTTTTGTAAAGTGTTCTAACTCCCTATATATTCGCCGGACTTCTATTACTTAATGACGTCTTTTACCATCATCAAGGCTTCTTCTAGTTTGTGCATTTCGGAGGACATAAAGCGGTAGAAGTCCATCCAATCGCTTCGGCGGTGTATATCGAGTCCGTTTCTATGCGAATAAATACGGCAAACTTCGCTTCCGCACTCGCGCCGATAGGCAAAGTCCCAAATCAATCCGTCAGGGAAATCGGCTTCCAACAGCACTTTGTAACGTTCAAATTGCTCGTATATATCGAGACGTTTGGCTTCGTCTCTTATGTTTATTTCGAGGATAACGCTTGCCCCTTCCCTATCAGCATCGTATTTGAACTCCACACCTTTCATTTTGGTGTTGAGCAAAAAGTTGTCCTTCCGATAGCGCATATGTGGAAGTTTGCGGCAAAAGATGCCATATCCTTCCCAAAAATCCTTTTTCAACTGTAGCAGCTCGTCTTTTGTGTACATTGCCCTTTCATCCACTCTAGGCTTTCTGTGATGTTGTATTCAAGCTTAACTCGAAATCATCCGCATCATTAAGTACAGGGAATTTCTTGCGGAAGTCGAGTAAGTCTTCTTTTTTGATGCTGTTGCATAAAGCGCATTCTTCGCTTAAGCCAACTGCCGTTACCTCCCGTCCTTTATAATCTAACAATACGCTTCTGCCCTTATATTGACAATAGGGATCGGAACCCACGCGATTTACTCCGACAACGTAACAGGCATTTTCTATGGCACGCGCTCTTAGAAGCGTGTCCCAGACTTTAGTCCGGGGAATGGGCCAGTTGGCGGAATAGATTATCATATCGTAGTCGCCCCGATTGCGGGCAAAAACAGGGAAACGAAGGTCGTAACAGATTTGCAGCAAGATACGGAAGCCCATG
>DAIOHI010000616.1:0-1430 GCA_036744815.1 Paludibacteraceae bacterium | reverse complement strand
CTTCGTTAATATTTCCAATTATCTGACCGTTTTTTGTTTAACATTGTGTACTTTTGTGCTTGCAGAAGAATTTATCTTTAGATTAAAGGATTTCAGAAGAAAATCTAATATCCATAAATCTAAAATTAAAAATCAATCAGATGAAACTTGCTCTTATTGGATACGGGAAAATGGGAAAAATTATCGAGCGCATCGCCTTAAGCCGCGGTCACGAGATAGTTAGCATCATTGACTTAAATAATACGGAAGACTTTAAATCGGAGGCTTTTCGCAGTGCCGATGTCGCTATCGAATTCACCTCGCCTCATTCGGCGCTAAGCAATTATCGAAATGCTTTTGCAGCGGGCGTTCCTGTGGTTTCGGGCACTACCGGCTGGACGGATGAATTACCGGCTTTGAAAGCGGAAATAGAAGCGAAAGGATATACGCTTTTCTGGGCATCGAACTTTAGTTTAGGTGTGAACATTTTTATGAAAGTAAATTCCTATTTAGCCGGCATCATGAACCAATTTCCGGATTACGATGTGGAAATGACCGAAATTCATCATACACAAAAACTCGACGCTCCAAGCGGAACAGCCATAACGCTTGCCGAAGGTATTTTGGAAAAAATAACTCGAAAAACATCTTGGGTAAATGACGCGGCAGAAAAAGACGATGAATTGATGATAAAATCCATCCGCGAAGGACAAGTACCCGGCACACATAGGATAATTTACAAATCGGAAGTGGACAACATCAGTATAACCCACGAAGCCTATAGCCGCGAAGGATTTGCGCTGGGAGCGGTTGTGGCTGCCGAATTTACTAAAGGTAAAAAAGGCTTCTTAAGCATGGACGACATGCTGAAATTTTAAAAACAGTAGATAATAAATAATAATTATGAGCTCGGAAAACAAAAACAAATCACTTAGCGAACGCTTGAAGCAAAGTCCAAAACAATGGATAAAAGTCTCGGTATGGTCGCTGATATACATATTGTTTATCCTATGGGTAGGAAACTTTTGGTGGTTGCTGCTATTGCCCATTATCTTCGATGCCTTTATCACTAAATACGTTCCCTGGACTTGGTGGAAAGGTCTTAAAAATAAAACTCTACTCGGCGTAATGGGTTGGGTGGATGCTATCGTATTCGCTTTGGTGGCTGTGTATTTTATCAATACTTATCTCTTCCAAAACTATCAGATACCGACATCTTCTTTGGAAAAAACTCTGTTGGTAGGCGACTTTCTATTTGTGAGCAAAGCCAGTTACGGACCCCGCGTTCCAAATACCCCGCTGTCCTTTCCTTTGGTGCAGCATACTTTTCCCATTATCAATACGAAATCTTATTTCGAAAAGCCACAATGGGAATATCGCCGTTTAAAAGGTTTCGATACCATTGATCGTGACGATATTGTAGTATTCAATTTCCCAACGGGAGATACGGT
>DAIOHI010000615.1:0-1431 GCA_036744815.1 Paludibacteraceae bacterium | reverse complement strand
CCGTTTCGGGAATGGAAATCGAATAATCCGATAAATCTCTCACAATGGTGTCGCCTTCGGTAATAATAGAAATAATACGTCCTTTGCGCGCTTTTATTTCCTGAATATTGCTGACCACCTTTTCGTACATGCCCGCATTAGGAGCAACTACTACTATCGGCATTTCCTGACTGATAAGCGCAATGGGACCGTGTTTCATTTCGGCAGCCGGATATCCTTCGGCGTGTATGTAGGATATTTCTTTGAGCTTCAACGCGCCTTCCATGGCTACGGGATAATTGTAACCGCGCCCCAAATAGATAAAATTCTGCGCATAAGTAAATGTTTTCGAAAACTCGGCTATCAAATCCTTTTGCAATAATATCCTTTCGATTTTTTCAGGAATCAGACTTAATTCCTTAATCAGTTTTAAATAATAATCTTCGGGTAATGTTCCTTTTTCTTTTCCGAGCAGTAAGGCAAGCATAGTAAGTACGGTAACTTGCGCGGTGAAAGCTTTGGTCGAAGCTACTCCGATTTCGGGACCCACATGCGTGTAACATCCTGAATGCGTGCTTCGAGGAATGGAAGCGCCCACCACATTACAAATTCCGAAAATAAATGCGCCGTGTTCTTTCGCGAGTTCAACGGCAGCAAGCGTATCGGCAGTTTCGCCCGATTGTGAAATGGCGATTACAATATCGTCGGAGTTGATTACCGGTTTGCGATAACGAAATTCGGAGGAATATTCCACTTCTACGGGAATGCGGGCAAACTCTTCAATAGCGTACATTCCGATTAATCCGGCGTGCCACGATGTGCCGCATGCCGTGATAATGATGCGTTTGGCATTCAGAAAACGTTCTTTGTTATCAATAAATCCCGAAAGTGAGATGTTGTTGCTTTCGACATTAACTCGACCACGCATACTGTCACTCAAAGTTTTAGGCTGTTCGAATATTTCTTTCAGCATAAAATGCGGATAACCGCCTTTTTCCAACTGGCTCAGTGTAAGTTCCAGTTTTTTTACCTCATGCGTTTTCTCAATATTCCCAATGGTTTTAATTTTCAATTCTTTTCCGCGGGTAATGGTAACGATTTCTTCTTCGCCGATATAAACAACTTGGTTTGTGTATTCTACAATCGGAGTGGCGTCCGAAGCCAAAAAATACTCGTCTTCGCCTATTCCTACAACAAGCGGGCTGCCTTTGCGCGCGGCAACAATTGTGTTTGGGTTTCCTCTTTCGATAACAGCTATGGCATAAGCTCCGATTACTTGATTCAGCGCTTGTTGAACGGCTGTTTGCAAATCGGAAGAATTGCTTTTTTTCATATATTCAATAAGCTGTACCAATACTTCTGTATCGGTTTCGCTTTGAAAAATATAGCCTTCGCTACTAAGCGATTCTTTTAAAACAGCATAGTTTTCAATGATACCGTTGTGTATCAAAG
>DAIOHI010000614.1:0-1440 GCA_036744815.1 Paludibacteraceae bacterium | reverse complement strand
TTGATTTCGATGATTATTTGCAAAAAACAGGCTATAAGCCGGAAGAAATAATTTACGTTGGCGACGATATTCCTGATCTTCAAGTGATGGAACGTGTCGGATTGCCCATTGCTCCGATTGACGCAGCGCCTGAAATCAAGGAGGTAGCTAAGTATATTTCTCCTCGACGCGGAGGCGAAGGTGTCGCTCGAGATGTTATCGAACAAGTAATGAAAGCTCAAGGCACTTGGATGGGCGAACACGCTTTCGGTTGGTGATTGTTGATAACGAATTGGATTTTTATGCGAAAAGCACCAAATTTTCCTGTATATTTGCAAGGAAACACGCGACTCAGTT
Organism: Paludibacteraceae bacterium; assembly: GCA_036744815.1. GTDB lineage: Bacteria > Bacteroidota > Bacteroidia > Bacteroidales > Paludibacteraceae > H1. Next base: position 1,104 of record DAIOHI010000614.1, on the reverse strand, counting down.
TTAATTCATTGAATATAACTTTAAAGTATTGAGTCTCTGATATTGTATTATTTATAAATAAAAACAAAGATATATGTCTGATAAGAACATTGAAACAAAAAAGCCTTCGCTTGAAAAATTAAAAGCCTTACAACTAGCGATGGATAAGATCGAAAAAGACCACGGGAAAGGTACGATCATGAAAATGGGCGACAATAAAGTGGACGAAATCGCGGTTATTCCATCCGGTTCCATCGGTCTGAACTTGGCTTTGGGCGTAGGAGGTTATCCTCGCGGTCGGGTAATTGAGATTTTTGGTCCCGAATCGTCGGGTAAAACAACCTTGGCTATTCATGCGATTGCCGAAGCACAGCGTGCCGGAGGTATTGCAGCCATTATTGATGCTGAACATGCTTTCGATCGCTTTTATGCCGAAAAATTAGGTGTGAATATCGAAGAATTACTTATTTCGCAACCAGATAGCGGTGAGCAAGCACTTGAAATTGCTGATCAATTAATTCGTTCGTCGGCAGTTGATATCGTAGTTATTGACTCGGTAGCCGCATTAACTCCAAAAGCCGAATTGGAAGGCGATATGGGTGATTCTAAAATGGGTTTGCAAGCTCGATTGATGTCACAAGCACTTCGTAAATTAACGGCTAATATCAGCAAAACAAATACGACCTGTATTTTCATCAACCAATTGCGTGAGAAAATCGGAGTGATGTTCGGAAATCCTGAAACAACTACCGGAGGTAACGCTTTGAAATTTTATGCATCCGTTCGTTTGGACATTCGTCGTATCGGTCAGTTGAAAGATGGAGAAGATGCAATTGGTAATCAAACACGCGTAAAAGTTGTTAAGAATAAAGTGGCACCTCCTTTCCGTAAAGCAGAATTCGATATTATGTTCGGCGAAGGAATTTCTCGTCCGGGCGAAATTCTTGATTTAGGAGTTGAGTACGGCATTATTAAGAAAAGCGGTTCGTGGTTCAGCTACGGTGAAACTAAGTTAGGACAAGGACGTGATGCTGTTAAAACAATCATAAGAGATAATCCCGAATTGATGGACGAATTGGAAGGAAAGATCGTTGCTGCAATAACAGGGAAATGAGATGTTCTTAA
>DAIOHI010000613.1:0-1440 GCA_036744815.1 Paludibacteraceae bacterium | reverse complement strand
TTATTTGATAAAATAATGGGAAAAACAAAACTGTCATCGTTTTCGAAGTAGCGAATAATGTTCTCAGCGTTCGATCCCGAACCCGATGCAAAAAGAGCGATTCTCATCAGTATAATTGTTTTCTAATTTTTAGATTCGAAATTTAAAGATATTCTTAGTCTATTTCTTAATTATATTTATTTTTGAGAAAAAACCCTTCGTTTTTTACACACAAAAAGCGGTTTTGTGCACAAAAAAGGTTTTTTTTTGGGAAAAAGTACTATTATGTCAATAAAATTTCATTTCTTTGCAGCTGCAAAATTAAACAAACATTTTTATTTTAAACTTAAAAATTAAAATTATGTCAGAAGTAGCGGATAAAGTAAAAGCAATTATCGTAGACAAATTAGGAGTTGAAGAAGCTGATGTTACTCCAACAGCTAGTTTCACTAACGATCTTGGTGCAGACTCATTGGACACCGTTGAATTAATCATGGAGTTCGAAAAAGAGTTTGGCATTTCTATCCCCGACGAAGAAGCTGAAAAGATTTCGACTGTAGGTGATGCTATTACTCATATTGAAGCATTACAAAAATAAGTAAATCTGTAAAACGGTAAAACTTGCATCAGTTCAACGGTTTTATTATATAAGCCGTTGTCTGTTGCTATTACTGTATAATCATTCAGACAAAATTTTATGAAATTAAAAAGAGTTGTCGTAACAGGTTTGGGCGCTATCAGTCCTCTTGGCAATTCAGTTTCCGAGTTGTGGCAAAACGCCATTTCCGGAGTAAGCGGAGCTGGAGCAATCACACATTTTGATGCATCTCAATTCAAAACTCGCTTTGCATGCGAAGTGAAAGACTTCGATCCCTTTGTCTATTTTGATAAAAAAGAAGCCCGAAAATTAGACCTTTATGCCCAATATGCCATTGCTGCGGCAAAAGAAGCAATCGTAAACAGCGGTGTAGATCTCGAAACTTTGGATAAAGATAATGTAGGTGTAATTTTTGCTGCCGGTATCGGTGGTATTCGTACTTTTGAAGAAGAAGTAGGTTATTATTATGCTAACAAAGAAAATGGACCGAAATTTAATCCTTTCTTTATTCCAAAAATGATTTCGGACATTGCAGCCGGACAAATATCCATTACTTACGGATTCAGAGGACCTAATTATTCTACCGCATCCGCATGTGCTTCGTCAACCAACGCTCTTATTGATGCTTTCAATTATATCCGTTTAGGACAAGCGAATATGATTTTGGCAGGAGGTGCCGAAGCTGCCATCACTCCCGCCGGAGTTGGAGGTTTTAATGCTTTGACAGCTCTTTCTACTCGTAACGACGATCCTACTCACGCTTCGCGTCCTTTCAGCAAAAGTCGCGATGGATTCGTAATGGGCGAAGGTGCCGGTTGTATCATTCTTGAAGAGTTGGAACATGCTATCGCCCGTGGAGCAAA
>DAIOHI010000612.1:0-1454 GCA_036744815.1 Paludibacteraceae bacterium | reverse complement strand
TTTTTCTTTCGAAATTTTATGTAAGGAGTCTTTATTTTCCTCAATAGCCTCTATCGGAGGAGTTTGAAAAATCTCGTCGATATTCGGAAGTGTTTTTGCTATCTCTGCGCTATCGGTTGGTTCATCAGATTTTACTATTTTCCCCGTTTCGATCGAAGGAATTGAATCTGAACTTAAAATAGAAATTATTGTGTCTTTTGATACTTCAGCTTCTTGCGCAAATAAAATTGTTGTGCTTGTTGTGAGAAATATCGAAATAAATAGAAGAAATCTTTTAAAATTCATTATTGTATAAATATTCTTTTGATGTTAGTCAATCTACGCGTCCTTTTTAGTAATCGTCGAAGCCTTGAGGAAGTGACTTGTTTCCTGTTTTGGCGCCCAATTCTTTAATTTTTTCGGCAGTTCGAATAATGTTTCCATTTCCATCTTTCATTTTCCGAACGGCGTCGTCGTAAGCTCCCGAAGCCCGATCAATATTTGTTTTTATCTTAAGCATATCCTCGGTGAAACCGATGAATTTGTCGTATAGACTTCCGCTTAAGCGAGCAATTTCCTGCGCGTTTTTTGTCTGATTTTCCTGTTTCCATATCGATGATATCGTACGTAGCGTAGCCAGCAATGTTGTTGGACTTACGATGACAATTTTTCGTTCCCATGCGTAAGAAAACAAATCGGTATCTTCTTGCACTGCTGCGGAGAACGACGCTTCGATCGGTATAAATAATAAAACGAAATCGGGAGCATTTATATTTTGCGCGTTTTGATAATTTTTTTCGCTCAACAGCTTCACGTGATTACGAATAGATTGGATATGTTCCTTAATGTGGCGTGTTTTAGCTTCTTCCGATTCGTCTGAAATAAACCTTTCGTAAGCGACAAGAGATACCTTTGAGTCAATAATTATATGCTTGCTGTCGGGCAAATGGATGATGACATCCGGTCGTTGCCTTGACGAATCAGCAGCTTCAATTTCTTCTTCGCGCTCGTACTCCTGCCCTTTGCTCAATCCGGAGCGCTCCAACACACGTTCTAATACAATTTCACCCCAATTGCCTTGTTTCTTTGTGTCGCCTTTCAAGGCTTTGGTCAGATTATTAGCTTCTTCGCTTACGCGGGTATTTAGTTCTACTAAACGCTTTACTTCTTCTTTCAGAGTTATTTTATCACGCAGCTCCTTGTCGTAGGTTTCGTCCACTTTTTTCTCGAAGAGATGGATTTTTTCCTTCAAAGGATTTAGAATTTCTCCTAAATTTTTATAATTAGAAGCGGAGAATTCTTCGGATCGTTCTTTAAGAATTTTTGATGCAATGTTCTCAAATTCGATGGTCAAGCGTTTTTGCATGACTTCGATTTCGGCTTTTTGGCTTTCGAGTTTTTCATGCAAGCTGTCGTTAATCGACTCCATTTTGGCTAATTCTACCGACTTTGTATTCAACAATTCGTTTTGTTCC
>DAIOHI010000611.1:0-1457 GCA_036744815.1 Paludibacteraceae bacterium | reverse complement strand
CTTAGTGCGAGGCTTCCATATCCCGGCACGAAATATCTTTATATCTTTTTTGGCAAGTCCATGAGCCGTTTCCATTACCTGTTCTTCGCTCTCGGCGCTACAAGGACCGGCTATCACCAAAGGACGTTTGGCGTCAATGCCCGGCAGTAAAATTGATTCTAATTCCATAATCGTTATTTTGTTTATTGTTGTTTTAAATTTTTTATTCTTTTCAAAGCTTCTTCAAGCATGTTTTCGTTGGCACAAAGGGATATGCGGATATAACGTTCGCCTTTGCTGCCGAAAATAAATCCGGGAGTAATAAACACCTTGGCATCATACAATACTTTATCGGCAAGTTCGCCACTATCTTTGTAATTGTCCGAAATTTTTCCCCAAAGGAACATACCGACTTGTTTCGGATCGAAACTGCAATTCAGCTCTTTCATTATTTCTTCGGCATAATGACGACGAGTTTTATATACTTCGATATTATGTTCCCGATGCCATTCGTTCGAATTGTTGAGTGCGGCAACAGCGGCTAACTGCATAGGCTTAAATTGTCCGCTATCGACGTTGCTTTTCACCTTCAGCACCCATTCAATAAATTGCGCGTTGGAAGCCAACATTCCGATACGCCAACCAGGCATATTGTGCGATTTACTCATCGAATTAAGTTCGATGCAAATATCTTTAGCTCCTTCAACTTGCAAAATGCTAAGATATTTTTCATTCAGAATAAAGCTGTAAGGATTGTCGTTCACAATTACAATGCTGTGTTTGCGACCGAAAGCGACTAATTTTTCAAACAATTCGATTGTTGCCGAAGCTCCCGTTGGCATATTCGGATAATTTACCCACATCAGTTTCACGTTTGAAAGGTCTTGCTTCTCCAACGCATTGAAGTCGGGTTGCCATCCGTTATTTTCATCCAGATCGTAAGTAATTACATTAGCTTGCACCAAATTGCTTACCGACATATAAGTCGGATAACCCGGATTGGGAACCAACACGCCGTCGCCCGGATTTAGAAAAGCAAGCGAAATATGCAAAATTCCCTCTTTTGATCCGATCAAAGGTTGAATTTCCTTTGCCGGATTTAGCGCCACGCTGAAATGCTTTTTGTACCAATCGGCAAAAGCTGTGCGCAATTCGGGAATCCCAACATAGGATTGATAACCATGTACGTTATCTTGCTTTGCCGATTCACACAAAGCTTCGATAGTTTCTTGCGAAGGTGGTAAATCAGGACTTCCGATGCCAAGGCTGATAACATTCATGCCTTTGCTATTCATTTCGGCTACTTCCTTCAACTTTATCGAAAAATAATATTCGTTTACCGAGTCGAGTCGTTGCGCCGGAGTAATTTTAGTTGCCATGTTTTTTATTATTGTTATTTTACAATGCTGATTGCTTTCCTTCTGGATATTCTCCAAGAACTTGTAATTCGCTTACCAATGGTTTTATTGCCACCAACG
>DAIOHI010000610.1:0-1458 GCA_036744815.1 Paludibacteraceae bacterium | reverse complement strand
AAAAATAAATAACGTACAAAAATGGACTGCAGAAACACCGAATCTTTATACTTTGTTGTTGACTTTGAAAAAAGGCAATACTATTATTGAATCCACTTCGCATAAAATTGGTTTCCGAAAAATAGAAATCAACGATGGACAACTATTCATTAACGGCAAAAAAGTCTATTTCAAAGGAGTTAACATTCATGAGTTCAACAATGCAACCGGACAAGTAGTAACGCGCGAAGTAATGATGCGCAATTTACAATTGATGAAAGAATTGAACATTAATGCAGTTCGCACATCTCACTATCCACAACCGACGCTTTGGTATAAACTTTGCGATGAATACGGAATTTATTTGGTTGACGAAGCTAATCTCGAATCGCACGGATTGGGTTATGGTCCCGAAAATGTTGGAAACTTTGATAATTGGAAAAATGCGCATTTGGACAGAATACACGCTGTGGTAGAACGCGATAAAAACCACGCTTCGGTTATTTTCTGGTCGTTGGGAAATGAGTCCGGTAACGGAAAAAACTTTTTTGCCATGTACGATTGGGCAAAACAGCGCGATGCAAGTCGTCCTGTTCAGTACGAACAAGCCGGTTACAACGCTCGAAATACCGATGTTATTTGCCCGATGTATCCATCGTGGAATTCTATGCAAGATAATGCGAAAAAAGATCTCGGCAAACCCTTTATCATGTGCGAATACGCTCATGCTATGGGCAACAGTCAAGGAAATTTTCAAGAATATTGGGATGTAATGCGCTCAAGTAAAAATATGCAAGGCGGTTTTATTTGGGAATGGTACAACCACGGTTACCCAACGACTGACGAGCAAGGGCGTTTCTACTGGGCGTATGGTGGCGATTTGAAAGCTTATAACATGATCAACGACGGCAATTTCTGTATGGACGGAATTATTAGTCCCGATCAACAGCTGCTTCCGCATACGCATATTGTAAAAAAGGTGTATCAAGATATTCTTTTCGAAGCAAAAGATATTGAAAACGGCATTATAACGGTAGTGAACGATTTTAAATTCACCAATTTGACTGATAAAAATTATTCCTATAAGTGGATATTGCTCAAAAACGGAAACAAAGAAGCCGAAGGCAGTTTTACCGCTGTTGTGCCCGCCGACTCGCGCAAGGATGTGAAGTTGCAACTTCCAAGCATGAATAAATCCGAAGGAACAGAATATTATTTACAAGTATTTGCTTATTCGAAAGAAGACGCGCCTCTTGTAGCTGCCGGATTCGAGATGGCAAAAGAAGAATTCGCCTTCCCATCGAACAACTATTTTGCAGCAAAAAACCGTTCCGGCTCATTGAACATTTCAAAAACGGATGATAAAATCACGGTGAAATCGGGCAAAACAAGCTACGAATTTGCATTGAAAGACAGATGGAGAAGTTTATCAAGTTTCAGAAACGACAACAAAAACGTTTGTCACGAATTGCCTCGTCT
>DAIOHI010000609.1:0-1479 GCA_036744815.1 Paludibacteraceae bacterium | reverse complement strand
CTTCCTTTGGGAAAGGATGCAAAGCTAAAGTCGGGCTTTTCATTTCAAGAGAAACTACTCCGTTTCCATTAACTTGGGGCCAAGTTCCTTTCGCCCATTCTACAGGAGCAAGAAATGTTTCGCGCCCCAAAATATGGTAGTAAGAATAAGCTTGCGTAACACGAAATCCTAAAAACACCATCCACCACGACCCATCGGCAGCTTGTATCAAATCAGCATGTCCCACTCCCTGAATGGGGTTCCCCTGCCCTATTCTATTGGCATGCGTCAATATCGGATTGAGCGGACAAGATTTTTACTCCGTGCAATTGTCGCGCCATGCATATATTCCGTTCCGCCCTCGCCTATCATCAAATAATAATAACCATCCTTTAAATAAATGTGTGGAGCTTCAGGAAAACGTCCGCCGATACCTCCCCAAACTAAGCGTTCAGCTCCGAGCACTTTTCCGGTTTTAATGTCTACTTCCGTTACCCTTATGCCTTCATCGCCTTGAGTAACAAAATAACTTTTCCCGTCAACATCCCAGAATATTTCAGGATCTATACTTTTTATATCTACCCAAATTGGATCAGACCACGGACCGGCAGGATTTTCCGCTGTGCAATAAAAATTTCCTCCATGAGATACGTTCGTCGTAATCATGTAAAATAATCCGTCATGATAGCGTAAAGATGGAGCGTATATTCCATCCGAGGCAGATACTTTATGCAAAGGAAGTTGCGAATCGCGTGTCAAACAATGCCCGATTTGCTGCCAATTGACAAGGTCTTTGCTGTGATAAATAGGAACTCCCGGAAAATATTCGAAAGAAGAAGTTACCAAATAATAATCGTCGCCAACCCGACAAATACTAGGATCCGGATTGAAACCTTTGATAATTGGATTCGTATATCCACTTTGCGAAAACAGCAAGTTAACACCAACTGTCATCAATATGAAAAAAGATAAAAGAAAAGATTTTATTTTCATAATAGCTTACGATTTATTTTACAGATATGTTTATAGAACTTTTTACATCTGCCGATGATGCCGCGCTGTATATTGTGAATTTGTCGGATTCTACCGTCCAAGTGTGGGAGATGTCGTCGAAATAAGCCAAATTTTGTACAGGAATAGTGATTTCTACAACTTTGCTTTCGCCCGCTTTAAGAAACATTTTTTGGAATCCTTTCAACTCCTTCGCAGGGCGAATCAAAGATGGCTTGCTTTGCGAAACATATATTTGAACAGATTCTGCTCCATCAACTTTTCCTTTATTCGTGATTGTTAACGAAGCTTTAATCACATCATTTTTTTGATATTCTTTTTTATCGACAGAAAGTTTTCCATATTCGAAGGAAGTGTAAGACAATCCGTAGCCAAAGGGAAATTGCGCCGGAATCTTCTTCATATCATGCCAGCGGTAACCGACCAAGATATCTTCTTTGTAGTGTTGTTTTTCGTTTTCTCCCGGAAAAGATGATTTCCCGAAAGAAA
>DAIOHI010000608.1:0-1480 GCA_036744815.1 Paludibacteraceae bacterium | reverse complement strand
AGGCTTGAATGTTCGCCGTATAGTGAATGAACCAACCGCTGCTGCTTTGGCTTATGGTTTGGATAAATCGAACAAAGATATGAAAATCGCCGTATTTGACTGCGGTGGAGGTACTCACGACGTTTCTGTATTGGAATTAGGTGATGGTGTATTCGAAGTGAAATCAACTGACGGTGATACACACTTAGGTGGTGACGACTTCGACCACAGAATTATCGAATGGTTGGTACAGGAATTTAAGAATGAAAACAGCGGAATTGATCTAAGCAAAGATCCGATGGCTCTTCAACGTTTGAAAGAAGCTGCTGAAAAAGCGAAAATTGAATTGTCGAACACAACGTCGAGCGAAATCAATTTGCCGTACATTATGCCTGTTGATGGAATTCCACGTCACTTGGTTCGCACTTTGACTCGTGCAAAATTCGAACAATTGGTTGATGATTTGATTCAACGCACTATTGAGCCTTGCCGTACAGCGCTTAAAAATGCCGGAATGACAGCAAACGATATTGATGAAGTGATTTTGGTGGGAGGTTCTACTCGTATTCCTGCTATTCAGGCTGCTGTTGAGAAATTCTTTGGAAAAACGCCTTCAAAAGGAGTAAATCCGGATGAAGTGGTAGCTGTGGGTGCTGCTATTCAAGGTGGTGTGTTGACGGGAGAAGTTAAAGATGTGTTGTTGCTTGATGTTACTCCGCTTTCCTTAGGTATCGAAACAATGGGTAGCGTAATGACCAAATTGATTGAAGCCAACACAACCATTCCGACCAAGAAATCGGAAACGTTTACAACAGCTGTTGACAATCAGCCTTCGGTAGAAATTCACGTATTGCAAGGTGAACGTCCATTGGCGAATCAAAATAAAACAATCGGTCGATTCCACTTGGACGGAATTATGCCGTCGCGTCGCGGTGAACCGCAAATTGAAGTAACTTTTGATATCGATGCGAACGGTATCTTGAATGTTTCGGCAAAAGATAAAGCTACCGGAAAGCAACAAAACATCCGTATCGAAGCATCATCAGGATTGAGCGACGCTGAAATTAAACGAATGAAGGACGAAGCAGCCGCAAATGCAGAAGCTGATGCTAAAGAAAAGGAAAAAATCGATAAGTTGAATCATGCCGACAGTTTGATTTTCCAAACAGAAAAACAGTTGAGCGAAATAGGCGATAAGATTCCTGCCGATAAAAAAGCTCCTATCGAAGCCGCTTTGGCTAAATTGAAAGAAGCTCATAAAGCTCAAGATGTCGCAACGATAGATTCGGCAACTGCGGAATTGAACAATGCCTTCCAAGCTGCGAGCCAGGATATGTACAACGCTCAAAATGCACAAGCAGGTGGAGCACAGCCCGGTGCTGATTTCGGAGGACAACAACAAAGTCAAAGTTCGGGAAGCGGACAAGATGACGTGACGGATGTTGATTTCGAAGAGGTGAAATAAGGAGCGATTAAAGTCGATCAATAAATAATATAAACG
>DAIOHI010000607.1:0-1493 GCA_036744815.1 Paludibacteraceae bacterium | reverse complement strand
TGCTACGATGAATTAGGATACGGAAAAGCAATTAAGAATGGAGATAAAACAAGTTTCGAAAGCATTTCCATCGAGGCTGTTCCCGCTTACAATATCGTGCACAAACGTCCCGATGGCGAATACTATCATCCGAAAGGCAGAGGTAATGGATATGTCTTTACTTTCGGGAAATTGCGGGTTTATGTTGCAGCAGACACTGAAAACATCCCCGAAATGAAGGCGCTGAAAGGAGTTGACATTGCATTTCTTCCTAAAAACACGCCTTACACCATGACGGACGAGATGTTTATTGACGCGACAAAAACCTTGTCGCCCCGATATTTATACCCTTATCACTTTAGCGAATTTGATAGCGAAAAGATAACTAAAGCTATCAACAATAAATCTATAAAAATACTTGTTCGCCCGATGAAGAACAAATAACAAAACTGTCGCTATCGAGAAAACTCTATCAACGCAATGCATAATTTTATAAAACAAGCTGCTTTATCCCTAGGTTTCGACGCTTGCGGCATTGCCAAAGCCGAAGCACTGGAGGAGGACGCTCGTTTTTTGCAGCAATGGCTTGCAGAAGGGAAGCACGGCGAGATGCATTATCTGGCGCGAAATTTTGAGAAGCGGACAGATCCTCGTTTGTTGGTTCCGGGATGCAAATCGGTGGTGGTTACGCTACTCAATTATTATCCGGAGGGGAAACAGTCCGATTCGGCTCCACGATTAGCAAAATATGCTTATTCGGAAGTAGATTATCATACGGTTATCAAAACTAAATTGAAGGAATTGAAGGATAAAATCACCTTTGAATATGGTGATAATTGTGTTTCGGATAGTCATCAGTATAGTTTTGTTGACTCGGCGCCCGTACTCGAACGACGCTGGGCAGAGCGTGCCGGATTGGGTTGGATAGGAAAAAACACTCAATTGATAAACCCTGACCTGGGTTCTTTTTGCTTTATCGCTATATTGATGTTGAATGTAGAAATGGCGGAATACGACAGCCCGATGCCCAACCGATGCGGAACTTGCAACGCTTGTATCAAAGCATGCCCTACATCGGCTCTATACAAGGGCTCATTGGATGCCCGACGCTGTCTTTCTTATTTAACAATAGAATTGAAAGGCGAGATTCCTTTCGAATTTCGAAGCGACTTTCCCGATGTTATTTTAGGTTGCGATATTTGCGGCGATGTCTGTCCGTGGAATAAAAAGAAAGCACGCCCACATTCCCACCCTGAACTGTCAGCCATCCCTCAAGTTGAGAAATGGACGCGAGAGGATTGGCTTAATATGGACGAAGAAGAGTTCAAGCGCATGTTTCGACAATCGGCTGTAAAACGAGCGGGATTCGCCAAACTGAAACAAAACTTACACTTTGGCAATAAGGACTTCTGATAGTAAAATTGGCTTTAACAAGAAGTCTTTCCTTCGTCTTTCTTAGTAGTGCCGACCACTTTTATTCACTATCAGCTTGTGGGTAATCAAATCACCTTTAT
>DAIOHI010000606.1:0-1497 GCA_036744815.1 Paludibacteraceae bacterium | reverse complement strand
GGACCTAATAATCCGTAAACAGAATTTTCGGGAACCGCAAGCGATACGCCGTCGAGTGCCAAATGTCCGGAATACTGTTTTGTTACATTTTCAACTTCTAATATATACATGTGCTAAAGTTACAATTTATTTTAGATTGATTCGATAATATATTTAATATGCTAAATAAAGAGTTCTATAATCCGAAAACGATCGGAAGAGAAAATCGTACTCTTACCGGTTTGCCTTTTCGTTCACCGGGTTTCCACTTCGGCATTAGATTCAGTACGCGAAGTGCTTCTCTGTCCAAGCTCGGATTGTTGTCGCTTACGATTTTTATATCGCTCACGCTTCCGTCTTTATTTATAGTGAACTCGCAAAGCACTTGTCCGCTGTGTTTCTTCTTTGCCGCTTCGGGCGGATAGTTCAGATTCGACGTTAAGAAGCGGAACAAAGCCGATTGTCCTCCCGGAAATGTAGGCATCACTTCTACAACCCAATATGTTTTATCCGGATCGATGTATTCCTCTTCGAGCATATCGTCTGCTTCGGAAGGAATTTCTATATCCAGGTCGATGTTTTTTCTTTCAAGTCCATCCGACTCTCCAAAAGTAAGTCCTGGTGGCAGCGAGCCATCATAATCGGAGCTCTCACCCAGCATAGGTGTTGTTGTCCCCAAAGGAAGCGGCGTTTCGAGTTTCGGTATATAGTCGTGGATGTTTTTGCTGTCTTCCATATCTAAAAGAGATACGCGCACAATATCATTCATTTCTATTTTTCCATAACTAGGTACAGATATTGTATCTATTAATTTAGGAATCGAAACAACAAAGGCAGCAATAACCGCAGTAATCAGAAAGGATAATAAATGTCTTCGCGACGAAGTACGCCGTATCCGATAGGCACCGTAGTTCTGATTACGTCCTTCGAATATTATATCACACCAGTTTTTCGAATTAATGCGCATCGCTCGTAGAAACTTTTGAATTGCAAAGGTAGTTTTTTTCACTCTACTTTATTTTAATCTATAAAAAGATTAAAGCATATTAGCATCTATAATCAATCGGCTTTGATCCGAATGATTGTTCTGCTGAAGTCAAAAAGTAACCTGTTTTCGATTGAATTTGCTTCTTATCGGCAAAGATTGTTTTTGTTGATTCCAATCCCTGTTTCATTGAATTGATGTTTTTCGGAAGAAAGATGAAAAATAACGGAAAAATATTTTCATGTTTAAGTATCATTGATTCAGTAGATTGGATAAAAGTGATGAAATTTATTCAAAAAAATACTTCAAAATGTTTTGCGGGAATGAAAAAGAGTCTTACCTTTGCACCCGCTTTCAGAAAGAACGACAGTCTTGAAACAACGGTTTACAAAGAGTTTCTTTCGAAAAAAGATAAGTTGATAATGATTTTTTCTTTTTAAAATGAAAGTGTTTTCTCCATAATTAATTTGATTATTAATATGGTTCAAAAATAGTTCTGAATAGTGTTTATGAGTGGTAAGGGGTTGAACGAT
>DAIOHI010000605.1:0-1512 GCA_036744815.1 Paludibacteraceae bacterium | reverse complement strand
TTCTACCAAAAACGCGAGCATCGGACATTGGAATTCTACGAGCATAGAAGTTATTGTTATCATCTTCATGATACTTGCCAGTATCAACTTCAAATTGTATTACCTACTCTTCGTAGGAAAATTCAAAAAGGCTCTTTCCAACGAAGAATTACGCTACTTTTTGCTTATTCTATTCTCCTTTACTCTAATTATAACAGCATCTCTGACCGACTTTTCGAATCCAAGCTGGGAAGCTTTCAAGGAATCATTTCGCAACAGCCTCTTTACCGTAAGCTCGATCATGTCAACAACCGGTTTTTATTCCGAGGACTATTCATCATGGGCGCCCGTAGCCACAATATTATTGCTTGTTTTAATGCTTATAGGAGGTTCGGCAGGCTCTACAGCGGGAGGTATTAAAGTGATACGGGTGATTTTGGTATTCAAATACTGCTACTACGAATTTAAGCGGATGATACATCCGAACGCTATTTTCCCCGTTAAATACGATGGAAAAATCGTAAAAGAAGAAATAATAACCCGTGTGCTCGCTTACGTCTTGCTCTATTGTATCATATCTGTGGTTGGTGCGCTTATACTTACGCTGTCGGGTTTGGGATTCGAGGAATCCATCAGTAGTATGATTTCCTGCCTAGGTGATGTAGGACCTGGTTTGGGGAAATTAGGACCTATCGAAACCTATTCAAACATCCCTACTTTTAGCAAATGGTTTTTGTCCTTTGCTATGCTTATCGGACGCTTGGATTTATTTACCGCTCTGATTATATTCACTCCTGTTTTCTGGAGGAAATAATATCGTATTGAGGATATTTCAAAAGAAATCTATCCACAGATTACACGGATTTTCACAAATATTAATTTACTCTTAAGATAAAATACGTTATAACTTAATCGTATTTATCTCCTGTGATAATTTGTGCAATCTGTGGACTTATTGGACATTTTCCGATTCTTGTCCTTATTTTTACTTCACTTCCGAGCCGTCGGCTACTTTTGCTTTAGGTTGAATAAGTACCAGCTTTCCATCGGCATCTTCGGCAGAAAGAATCATTCCTTCGCTCATTATGCCACGAAGTTTGCGTGGTTCAAAGTTGGCGATAAAGCATACTTGTGTTCCGATAAGCTCTTCGGGATTGGGGTAATGCTGCGCAATGCCCGAAAGAATCGTACGTTCCTCTAAGCCGTCGGCAATGCGGAATTGCAAGAGCTTATCGGCTTTAGGCACTTTTTGACAATCGATTACCGTTCCTACGCGGATATCCATCTTCATAAAGTCGTCGAAAGCTACATTTTCCTTAACCGGATTGGCTTTATGGGCTGCTGCTTCATTAGCCTTTTTCGTATCAAGCAATTTCTGTATCTGAGCTTCTATGGCTTCGTCTTCTATCTTCTCGAAAAGTAATTCGGGAGTTGCCAATTGCGCACCTTCGGCAAGCAAATCGGTTCGACCTAAATCATTCCAATCAAAGTCCTTTATATTTAGCATCGAACGCAATTTGCTCGATGAAAAGG
>DAIOHI010000604.1:0-1525 GCA_036744815.1 Paludibacteraceae bacterium | reverse complement strand
CCTGAATACAAAGAAGTGTTGAGAGAGTATTTGGAACTGACGAAAAATGCACATACGCATCAGGATTTGGACAACTGCTTTGCAATGCACTTGCAATTTGCTCGCACAGGCGACATGCGCAACGTTGTTTGGAAAAAAGCTTAAAACTCGAAGAAAAAAGCTTCTTCTTTTTTATATGTTTGAATAATCTGAACAAAGAAGCGGATATTTTGTTTTGTGTAAACTAAGCACTTGCCTGCGAAAGATGAGTGTTGATAAAAATTAGTTTGAAATAATTGGATATGCGAAAGGATTTAGCTATTTTCGCAAATTAAAATTAAGAATGACTGTATGTTTTGAGTGAGTTTTAACTATTTAAAGACTTTAGCCATGGCAGAAAAGACAAGATATTCAGATACGGAATTAGAAGAATTTCGTCAAATTATAAAAGAGAAATTAGCAAAAGCACAAAAAGACTACGAACAATTGCGCGACGGATTGAATAATACCGATGGCAACGACGTAACGGACACATCTCCTACATTCAAAGTATTGGAAGAAGGAGCTGCTACGCTTTCGAAAGAAGAAGCCGGACAATTGGCTCAACGCCAAATGAAATTTATTCAGCATTTGCAAGCTGCCTTGGTTCGTATCGAAAACAAGACTTACGGCATTTGCCGCGAAACAGGCAAGCTGATTCCAAAAGAGCGTTTGCGCGCTGTGCCTCATGCCACATTGAGTATTGAAGCCAAAAAAGATAAAAAATAATTAATTAGAACATATAACATTCGGCAATTAATGTATTGTAAAATACCTTTGTTGCCGAATGTGTTATTTTATCCAATCTCTTCCTCTAAAAAACGAGTATGTCAATAGCCAAAAAATCCGTATTATTAATCGCGCTGATATTAATTGCCGACCAAGTTGTAAAGATTTATATCAAGCTTCATTTTTCCATCGGCGAATCGGTTGAAGTTTTCAGTTGGTTCAAGATTCTTTTTATAGAAAACGAAGGAATGGCATTCGGCATGAAGTTTTTCGGAAAATACGGAAAGCTGTTTCTTACTCTTTTCCGGATCGCGGCTATCGGACTACTTGTTTATTACATCCATTGGTTGATAAAGAAAAACGCGCGCCAAGGCTATATATTGGTCATTTCGGCAGTGCTTGCAGGAGCAGCCGGCAACGTAATCGATTCAATTTTTTACGGCGTTCTTTTCAGCGAAAGCACTTATACGCAAGTTGCCGCGTTTTTACCCGAAGGCGGTGGTTATGCTCCCGTGTTTTTCGGCAAAGTAGTGGATATGCTTTATTTCCCTTTGATAAAAAACGCTGCAGGAGAAACCTTGTTTTTCTCTCCTGTATTTAATATTGCCGATTCGGCGATTACCGTATCGGTAGCTGTTCTTTTGATTTTTTTCAGAAAAGATCTGAACGAAACTTTCGACGATACAAAAAAGCAATCAGATGCTAAACAAAAGTAATTTTCATATTGTATTTTTTGTCGCTTTCATTTCCTTGCTCTTCCTCTCGGCATGCACCAACC
>DAIOHI010000603.1:0-1537 GCA_036744815.1 Paludibacteraceae bacterium | reverse complement strand
TGCCAAGATAAAAGCCTCTTTCATTTGTAATGCGCGATTGCTCCGAAAATGCCAGCGCGTAAAATGTATCGTATTCGGGAGAGAAATAACGATGAAGCAATACAAAGCTGCAAGTGGAAATAGGATTGATCGAAAGTCCGTTCAATGTTGCCAAGGCAAAATTATTCGTAAAAGCCGTTTCTCCGAAAAAATGCATCTTTTGCCATCGCGCCCTATAATGTATTCCCGCTGTTGTTTGTTCTTTCCCCTCGAAATAAAAATAATTATAAACCGACTTGTCGGGGCGCAGTTCGTGATCAAGAAAAGTATGAACAATGGTCGCACCAATCTGAATGTTTTGATAATTAAAACTTACATTTCCACCTGCCACTTGCTGATTTACTGTACGTTTTTTGGCAAATTCGTTCGGAGTCCGATGTAAACCGGTTTTATATATGCTCGCGAAGCTTCCTCCAAGTGTATCGCCGTCAATTTGTTTATTCGAATAAAATCCGGTTATTGTCCAATTACCCAAAAGAGCCGTAGCTCCTACTCCTCTAAAGAATTGATATTCGTTGGTCGAACTGAATTTTTTCAAGCCCTGATTGCGAGACGAAACATTCAATACATAGGACGATTTTCCCATAACAAAATCCTGACGAAGCACCAAACCTTGCCCAAAATTAGCTTTGAAATCGCCCACAACAATCGTTTTAAACTTTCCGAAATTATCCAGTTGAAGATGTCCTGAATAAAAATCATATCCTTTGTGATGCCTTCCCCAAAATTGCTCCCCCGCATCTTTTTCCATGGTAAATCCGGCTTGAATCCGATTCGAAAAACGGAATTTGTAGCGCAGAGAATTATAAAAAGAACTTCCTAAATATTTTTTCGAATTAATTTCATCGGCTTTTTCATTGTCGGGAGATGCATGCTGATAACCTGCTTTAGGCTCAACGCCTTTATCTATGCGAAAAAGCAAGTCATTTTTCCCATACTTGAACACATCGCGCCAAAAAATTTTCCTTTCTTCCGCTTTTTTTTCGCCCACATACACAAAAGGAAGCATGCGTCGAACATCAGTCATATCCAGACTTTCGATCAATTGCAACTCGTAGATGCTTTCCATCTTACCAATTTTGTGCAAGTAATATAGAATACTTTCAACTTGTAAATCAGATAAGAAAGGAAGTTTTTCCAATTCTTCTTGCGAAGTCTTATTCAAATTAATCGGCTGCAAAGCGAATTGTATCAGATCATCGTAAAAGCTTTCAAAATCGATGTTTTCCTCCGATTCTTCGGCATATTGCTCAAAAATATCGGCTATAATCTGATCAATATTTGTATTGCTTTCCTGTGCCCATGCATTAAAGGAGAAAAGCAGCAGGAAAAAACAGAAAATATATTTGACAAGGTATGAATTGCTTTTTGTCATAATTATTCACAATTCTTATTTAAAAACTCTCTGTTAAAACTTATATTTCAACATTCCAAGTGTATTCAAGCCTAAAACAGGGTGAAGCTCACAATTCAAATCAAACAAAAAAGAGGAAAAATC
>DAIOHI010000602.1:0-1540 GCA_036744815.1 Paludibacteraceae bacterium | reverse complement strand
AAGTAGAAGCTTATCATAAAGGAATTATTGATGAGATTTTCAGTCGACCGGAGCAAGCATATTTAGTTGTAAATCCGCTTTTCGACGAATTAAAAAATTTGATAACCAAGGGAGTGGGAGATGAGTACGACCGTTGGTACGATCAGTTGGTTTCCTATGGCGAAGTTATATCAACTCGAATCGTATCAGCATTCTTCGCAGAATCGAATATTGATAACACTTGGCTTGATATGAGAAAGTTACTTGTTACAGATAGTAATTTCAGGGAGGCTAATGTGCGAATGATAGAATCGGAAGAGAGGATATCGAAAGCAGCCGATTTTTCGAAGTGCAAAATATATATCGGACAGGGTTTTATCGCTGCCAACACAAAGGGCGATCCCACTACTTTGGGGCGCGAAGGTTCCGACTATTCGGCGGCGGTTGTTGGTAACTTGCTGAATGCCGAAAGTGTTACGATATGGAAGGATGTTCCGGGAATTCTGAATGCAGATCCGCGCCTCTTTCCCGATACGGTGTTAATACCCAAATTGACTTATCACGACGCAGTAGAATTGGCTTATAGTGGCGCTCAGATCATCCATCCAAAAACGATAAAGCCGCTTCAAAACAAGCAGATTCCATTGTTTGTAAAGCCATTCAGTACGCCAAAAGAAGCCGGATCAGTGATATACGAAGCTGCGCCACAGATTGAAGTGCCTGTGCTTATTTTGCGTAAAAATCAGGTGTTGGTAACGATGCGTCCGCACGACTTCTCGTTTGTGTTGGAAGAGAGTTTGCAGAAAGCTTTCGCGGTTATGAACAAGCATCGATTGAAAGTGTCGTTGATTCAAAGCTCTGCTGTAAGTATTTCTGTTTGTGTGGATAATACGCGCTATCTTCCAGAGGCATTGGATGAGCTTTCGAATGAGTTCAAGGTAAATTATAATGAGAAATTGGAACTGCTTACCATTCGTGGAAAAAATGAAAAGGTGATAGAGCAAACAACTTCGGGGCGGCAAGTGTTATTATCTCAGCACACACGCCGTATCGCGCGTTATTTAATGAGAGAAGTGTAGATTTAGTAGTTTAGTAAGTCGTAAGCGAGCTACCTAAAAGTAGGTATTAATAGGCTTTTGATATAAATTTAGAGAATTAATTATTGACAAAATTATTAACTTTGTCGAAAGTAAAATCACTGATCTATTTAATATTTCGGCATGTGCTTTTAAATAAGGCTATTACAACGAAATAACAATACATTAAATTATTCACGGTACTTAATAAAAAAAAACGAATCATTTTATGTTTAAAAGTATTCAAATTGTTCCTGATATTTTTTATGTTGGAGTAAATGACCGTCAGAAAGCATTATTCGAGAATATAATTCCTTTGGACAAAGGGGTTTCTTATAATTCCTATCTGATTTTAGATGAAAAAACCGCTTTGATCGATGCAGTTGATGTGTCGCTGGCACCTCTTTTTATCGAAAAACTGCAAGCTCAGTTGCAAGGTCGCAAGCTCGATTATTTAATTATCAACCATATTGAACCCGATCATT
>DAIOHI010000601.1:0-1554 GCA_036744815.1 Paludibacteraceae bacterium | reverse complement strand
TCCATTTCAACAATAGCCATTTGAAAGATGTGCTAAAGCTGCTTCAAGAAAGATACGGCGTAGCAATCTCGATGCAAGCAAATGAAGACGCGACGATTACCGCCGATTTTAACTCAGACGACTCGCTTGAGGATATTCTCAGTATCGTTGCCGAAACTCTTTCTTTGGAAATTACGGGCAACGAAAGCGAAGGATTTCTGCTGAAAAGCCTAAACAATTAAACATGAAAAACAGAAGTTTTATATCGAAAGTGATGCTTGTTATCTTCGCTTTGCTGCCCGCTTGGGCTGAAGCAGACGTGAAGACAGAGCATAATGTAACAATGCATGTTTCGAACAAGCCTATAAATGAGATTTTTGATGCCGTTACCACACAAACGGGACTTCGCTTCTCCTACCCTTCGGGCTTGATTTACACTAATAAACTTGTATCGGTCAAAGCGGATAATATGCCTTTGGAAGCCTTTCTTCCTAGCATTTTGCCCGAGAATATCGATTTCAAGCTTATAAAATCCCATATCATACTGCTTCAATCGGAAAAGAGAAAGGATATTCGACAAAAAGCTGTAGAAAATATCGAAAACAAAGTTTCTGACATTGAGGAGATTGAAAGGAAAGAGCCTTTAAATGTAAAAAAAATATCCATAGCGAGTCAAGGTCTTAGTACAGATGATTGTCTTAGTACTATAAACATTAAAAATGAAGTAGAAATGAAGAGACAATTGGCTTACATGCTTATGGGAGCAACGCTAGCAACAACTATCGCAGCTCAGGAACCGAAGAGTGATTCGGATAATGATAAAACGGAACAAGTGCCTTCTATGGAAACGCGCTCCTTTCAATTTACTTTTGCATATCCCATAGGAACGGAGGGTATTAAATCAGCGGAAAGAATTTATAACGTATCACTAAATTGCCTTTGGGGAGTGACAGGCGGAGTTGACGGCATAGAAATAGCCGGTTTGGTGAATACGAATTTATATTCAGTGAATGGTATTCAGATAGCCGGACTTGTCAATGTAAACGGAATGAAGGATGATGGCAATGAAGGGAGAGCCATGCAAATAGCAGGCATCGCTAATGTTTCGAAAGGAAATGCCGATGTTCAAATTGGCGGAATATCAAATAATGTATCGGGGAATAATTATCTGCAAATAGCCGGCATCAGTAATCTTGCGCAATGGTCGAGAACCCAGATGAGCGGTATTGTCAGTCATGCGGAGCAGGCAGAACTCCAATTATCGGGGATAGCGAATAAAAGCAATGTTTCCAAAACTCAAATTTCAAGCATTGCCAACATCACCGGAAAAGGAGGATTTCAACTCGGGCTGGTCAATATTCGAGATACAACTGACGGTGTGTCGCTCGGATTGGTCAACATCGTTAAAAAAGGCGGTTTGATGGAAGTTGAAGTGGCTGGAGGCGAGTTTGTAGAAACAGCTCTTTCCTTCCGATCGGGTTGCAACAAACTATACTCCATTCTGTCCTTAGGCGGCAGCTATTCGAATCAATTTATTGGAATGGGAGCCGGACTTGGAAGTCATGTTGCATTGAC
>DAIOHI010000600.1:0-1561 GCA_036744815.1 Paludibacteraceae bacterium | reverse complement strand
CCGCTACGCCCCTAGTGTCGGTTGGCGAACGGGTGTTGAAACATCAACTTATAGCGGAAGCTTCGGCTACTATTTCTGCCAATATTCATGCGCCAGCATCGGGCATTATCGAAGCCCTCGCCAAACATCCTATTGCCAATGGAAGCTTAGTGGACTGCATCGTATTGCGAAACGATTTCAAAGATGAAGCCGTAGAGCAAACGCCTCTTGATATTGAAAACATAAGTCCCGAGGAAATACTCGAATGCATCAGGCAAGCCGGTATTGTGGGCGAAGGTGGCGCGCAGTTTCCTACCTTTGTGAAGTATAACCTGAAAGGAGCGGAAATCCAAACTTTCATTATTAACGGAACGGAGTGCGAACCTTATCTGACGGACGACTACATAGTGATGAAAGAGCGCACGGCAGAGCTTTTTCGCGCGATAGAATTGATTAATCGCGTTATCGGCGCTAAAGAAATAATTCTTTCTATCGAAAAGCAGAACAAAGATCTGATTCCGGTTTTCAAAGCTTATTTGTCCAATTATAAAAATGTTCGTGTTGCAGTACTGCCCAACGAATATCCGCAAGGCGGAGAATTGCAATTGATTAAATCGCTAACAGGAAAAGAACTTCCTAAAAGCTCTCTGCCACGCAACGCGGGTATTATTGTCAGCAATGTAGGAACGGTGCATGCCATTTACAAAGCCTTGTTCGAACAAAAGCCACTGACGGAACGCATCATTACCGTTTCGGGCGATAAGGCAAAAACAATCGGGAACTTCCAAGTGAAAATCGGCACGCCCATCCGCCATGTTTTAGAACAATTAGATGAAGATTTATCCGCTGCGGATCAGCAATTCGTACTCGGAGGTCCGATGATGGGAAAGCATATTTCCGATCTTTCGTCGCCCATCACCAAAGGTTCGTCGGGGATATTGATGCTGAAAAAAGAAAAGAAGAAAGAGGACAATTGCATTCAATGTTCTTACTGTGTGGATGTATGTCCTATGCACTTAATGCCTTTGAAATTTGCTGAAAATTATAGCAAAGGAAGATACGAACTGATGGAAAAAGGCAATCTGAACTCTTGTATTGAGTGTGCCGCTTGCCAATACATTTGTCCGAGCAATGTGCCGTTGATGGAAAGTATCATAAATGGAAAAAGTAAAATAACGAACAACTAATTATTAAGAAACGAAGGGATTATCAAGCATGAAACTTGAAAAATTATACACTCCATTTATAAAAACAAAAGACAACGTTTGGAACGTGATGTCGGACGTATTGCTAGCACTTGTGCCCTGCGCCGTGATGGCTTACTTTGCCTTTGGATTTGCTCCGTTTTTAGTGATGATGACAGCGGTTGCAAGCGCCGTTCTGACGGAATTTGTATTTTCTCTCCTGCTATTGAAGCGGAAAGATACGTTAAAGGATGGTTCGGCACTTGTTACGGCAATATTACTTTCTTTCACATTAGCTCCTTTTACTCCTTGGTACATCGTGGCTTTCGGAGCAGCAGCGGCAGTGCTTTTCGGCAAGATACTTTGGGGCGGTCTTGGACGTAATATATTCAATCCGG
>DAIOHI010000599.1:0-1563 GCA_036744815.1 Paludibacteraceae bacterium | reverse complement strand
TTTTGAAAAAAGTGCGTTCCTTGACTCGGATCGATGCGATATTGCGACAATCCCGACTCAACAATAACCTTGGCAAAACTGATATGCGCCCATTTTACCGGAATTCCCAACCAAGGATCGGAAGAACCCCAGCGCCCGGGACCGACTAACACATAATGTCGGTTTTCATCTGCCATTCGATTATTTAGCTTTTCAATTTCGTACATAATCAATTGATTTTTAGAAGCATTAAAGGATTCCGGCTTAACGTATATCAAATCATAAATATCGTTTGTGATCCCGTGTCCAAGTGCATTTTTACAATGAATTATCGTGTTATCTTCGGCTATGGATCCAATATCCTCATTTACCATCAATTTGCTGTCTACAATCGGACGTATTTGCAAAAGATAAAAAACATGTTGCTTTTTAACTGAATAATCCAAATTGACAGCAAATTCTATTTCAATAGGTCGTCCCATTTCACTTTGCGATATGGAAAGAACACTTTTCAATATATCGGCAAGCGGAAATACATTATGCTGCAATATATTAGCAAAAGTAATTACCTTACGCCCTTCCTCCAAGATATTGTCGTATATAGCCTGATCGTAAGCATTAAAAGTAGAAGCGATATATTGCAGAGAACCGTCTTTCAAAGCATCCTGAACTCGTACTTTAAGCAGATTAAAGCCATCGTCAACTTGCGGAATAAAGTTCTTTTGATCTAAATCAAGAGCATAAAAAGTCGTCTGTGTTTCTCGCAATGCCATATCCAAAGTGCTTGTTTGTAATACATTATTCGGATAAGCGGGCGAAAAACGTAAAGTGTTTCCACCATCAACAATATATTTTCCCAATCCCATTGCAATATTGGCAATACCATCTTCAGGTTTTTCAGCACCAATAGGATAAAAATTAAGCGAACGTACCACACCCGAAAAAGAAGGATAAAAACGATTTCCGTAGGCTATTCCGCAAGTTTCCTGCAACACAATCGCCATTCTCTCCTCATCAATCACATTATGCGTGGCTTCCATGTATGATTTGCTTGCACGATAATACACCGAAGCATATACCGCCTTTATCGCCTCGCAAACCATCATCAACATATAAGTCCGGCTTTTGCCTTCGTAAGGCACCATGTAAGTTGAATAAATACCGGCAAAAGGCTGATAATGCGAATCCTCCAACATACTCGACGAACGCACGGCTAAGGGAGCATTAATTGTTCCTAAAAAAGCGTATAAATCAGCGATAAGAGACTTTGGTAGCCTTGCTTTTAGAAAATGGCTCAACATCGTTTCGTCGTCGATATCCGACAGCGCAAGTGAATATAATTGATTCATTTCCATGAATTCCATAAAAAGATCGGTTGCAATAACAACTGTTCGCGGTATGGTAATATGCGAATTTCCAAATTTTTCAAAAGCGTCATTCCGCTTGATCATCGCATCAATAAATGCCAATCCACGTCCTTTTCCACCTAACGAACCATCGCCGATGCGTGCAAAATTGGAATAACGGTCGAATCTCTCGCGCTGAAAAACAGCAACAACTCCTCTGTTTTTTATTTTCCGATAA
>DAIOHI010000598.1:0-1578 GCA_036744815.1 Paludibacteraceae bacterium | reverse complement strand
GTGAATTGCTTTCAAAATTGTTGAGCAAATATAGAGATTTTCTGATTAAACTACAAATTATTTGTTAAATAAAATATTAATTTTAACTTTACGACAAAAAAAGAGACAGATAGTTATAGATAATTACGTGAAACTTTGAAAGCAATTCACAACTACATAAATGAAATATTTGCTTTTCAGATATGTAATACTTAATTATCAAATCCTATCCGTCTCTAATGGTTCGTAAAACGGCATTGTAAAGAAATGGCAAATGAGACCATTCCTTTTCTATGCCACTCTAATGTGATGCGAGTTATTTATCCTCACGTTTTACGATGCAAATATAGATGTAATTTTCAATAAGAGCAAATATTTTTTTATGTAGAGTTTTTTTTTATTTGATAATATTTTTTATTTTTGCATTGTTATTTATTGATGTTCAGAATGATAATTGTATTTTTAGGATTATGAGAAAAAAACACATCTTAGGACTTGATCTTGGCACGACTTCGATTGGTTTCGCGTATGTAATAGAAAGCGAGAGCGACTCGTCGCAATCTTCCATTGAAAAGATTGGCGTTCGTGTGAATCCGCTCACTACGGATGAACAAACGAACTTTGAAAAAGGAAAACCGGTATCAGTAAATGCAGACAGGACTTTGAAGCGTGGTGCGCGCCGGAACCTCGACCGCTATCAACTACGCCGTGCTAATCTTATAGAGGCACTAAAAGAAAATAAGATTATAAGCGACAATAGTATTCTTGCCGAAGAGGGAAAGGGTTCTACATTTTCGACCTATCAGTTACGTGCCAAAGCTGTAAGCGATAAAATTGAAAAAGATGAGTTCGCGCGAGTATTGTTAGCTATTAATAAAAAACGCGGTTATAAGAGTAGTCGGAAAGCCAAGAATGAAGATGAAGGACAACTTATAGATGGAATGGCTATAGCTAAACGATTGTACGAAGAAAATCTTACTCCCGGACAATTAGCTTATCAATTATTAAAAGAAGGAAAAAAACGAATTCCTGACTTTTACCGTTCCGATTTACAAAATGAATTTGATAAAGTGTGGACATTCCAAAAGCAATTTTATCCGGAGATTTTGACCGATGAGTTTTATAAAGAATTGCAAGGTAAAGGACTGCGCGCAACTTCGGCTAGCTTTTGGGGGAAATACCAATTCAATACTGCCGAGAATAAAGGATCGCGAGATGAGAAAAAAATGCAAGCCTACAAATGGCGAAGCGAAGCTCTTGCCAAGCAATTGGAGAAAGAAGAAGTCGCCTTTGTCATTACTGAAATTAATAATAACTTAAACAATTCGAGTGGATATTTGGGAGCTATCAGCGATCGAAGCAAAGAGTTATACTTCAATAAGGAAACTGTCGGTCAGTACTTGTATCGTCAACTTACAGAGAATCGTCATGTCCGACTGAAAAATCAAGTGTTTTATCGTCAGGATTATTTAGATGAATTCGAAGCAATCTGGACAACGCAAGCAAAGTATCATTCGGAATTGACGAATGAGTTGAAAGAAGAGATAAGGGATATTATTATCTTTTATCAACGCAAATTGAAATCGCAGAAGGGATTAA
>DAIOHI010000597.1:0-1589 GCA_036744815.1 Paludibacteraceae bacterium | reverse complement strand
CAATTATGGGGAAATTTCGCTGATGCCGATCCTATTTTAGTCTTATGAAATTACACTCATTTACCAAACATTTATTTGCTTATTTTTCATTATTCAACACCAGCTTTTTCCTTACGTATTTTACTGTGTCGACGTCCATAGATAAAATAAATTACCAAACCAACTGCCATCCAAATAAGCAAACGGAGCCAGGTATCCCAAGGTAAAGATAGCATTAAGGCAAAGCAAACCAAAGCCCCCAAAGCAGGAACAAATGGCACCCAAGGAGTACGAAATCCACGAGCAGCATCGGGTTCTTTCACCCGCAGAATAATCACTCCAATACAAACAATAACGAAAGCTAATAAGGTACCAATTGACACCATGTGTCCGAGCAAACCAATCGGAAACAAACCCGCCATCAATCCGGCAAAAATTCCGATAATAATAGTAGTAATATGAGGCGTTTGATATTTCGGATGCACTTTGCTGAAACTTTTCCCAAGTAGCCCGTCTTTCGACATAGCATAAAACACACGCGATTGACCAAGCAGCATAACTAACACCACCGAACTCAAACCTGCAATAGCTCCGATTTTAATAATTGGACGCAGCCAACCGATCCCTTCTCCGGCAACATCAATAGCCAAAGCGATAGGAGCCGGAACATTCAAGTCTTTGTAATTGACAATTCCCGTAAGCACCAAACTTACGGCAACATACAAAAGCGTACAAACAAGCAGCGAACCTAAAATTCCAATGGGCATATCGCGTTTAGGATTGATAGCCTCCTGCGAAGTTGTCGAAACCGCGTCGAAACCCACATAAGCGAAAAACACAACGGCAGCTCCAGCTAAAATACCCGTCCAACCATATTCACCCATTGTTCCGGTATTCTCTGGGACAAAAGGTGTCCAGTTTTCCGTATTGATATAGGAAATTCCAAAGCCTATAAAGAGTAAAATTACAATGACTTTTACAATAACAACGATGTTGTTGAGGCGAGCCGATTTTTTAATTCCAAGTACCAAAAGCGTAGTCATAAGCGCAACTATAAATACGGCAGGAAAATTCACGATAGCTCCCGTAAAGTGCCAACCAGATGAGTCGTAAGCTATTGGACTCTGACAAATACTTGTCGGCAAATGAAGTCCAAAATCATTTAAAAAGCTGACTACGTAACCCGACCAGCCAACGGCAACAGTCGAAGCACCAAAAAGATATTCTAAAATTAAATCCCAACCGATAATCCAAGCGAACAACTCGCCCATAGTCGCATATCCGTAGGTATAAGCGCTTCCGGCAACCGGAATCATTGACGAAAACTCGGCATAACACAAACCCGCCAATAAGCAGGCAAATCCGGAAATAATAAAAGATATTGCCACCGCTGGACCGGCATGCATCTGCGCCGCAGTTCCGGTAAGAACAAAAATACCTGCGCCAATTACGGCACCAATACCGAGCAAAACTAAATTATTTGCACTTAAGTGTCGCTTTAGCTGATTGCCTGAACCTTCAACTTCTTTTTGTAGTTGAGCAATATTCTTTCTGATAAATAAACCTTCGAACATAAAAACACCTTTATTTAACTATATACTTAATAGAGA
>DAIOHI010000596.1:0-1602 GCA_036744815.1 Paludibacteraceae bacterium | reverse complement strand
TCAAAACGCGGATATTGAACAAAAACAACAAAGTACTTGCCGAAAGAGAAAGCTTGATTTCGCAAGCAGCAATAAATACCTTCGAACAAAACTTTATCGTGAACAATCCACAACTTTGGTCGCCGGAAGCACCTGAGTTGTATCATGCCGTTTCCGAAATATATATCGACGAAGTATTAAGCGATATTTACACAACTCGCTTCGGGATAAGAAGCGTACAATTGATTGCCGAAAAAGGATTTTACCTGAACGGAAAACGCCGTAAATTTCAAGGTGTCTGCCTGCATCACGATTTAGGTCCTTTAGGAGCTGCTGTGAACGAAGCGGCTATCAGACGACAGCTGACCATGCTCAAAGAAATGGGCTGTGACGCCATCCGAACAGCTCATAACATGCCGGCGCCCGAATTAGTACGCCTTTGCGACGAAATGGGTTTTATGATGATAGTAGAGCCTTTCGACGAATGGGATATTGCCAAATGTCAGAACGGATATCATCGCTTTTTCGACGAATGGGCTGAAAAAGACATGATCAATATGATCCATAACTTCCGCAATAATCCAAGCGTAGTAATGTGGAGCATCGGTAACGAAGTTCCGACTCAATGCGACGCGCAAGGTTATAAAGTGGCGGCTTTTCTTCAAGGCATTTGCCACAGGGAAGATCCTACCCGACCCGTTACATGCGGTATGGATCAGGTTTCCTGTGTTTTGAGCAATGGCTTCGCCGCGCTTCTGGATATACCCGGACTTAATTACAGGACGCATCGTTATTTGGAAGCCTACAACAACCTGCCACAAAACTTGGTCTTAGGTTCAGAAACTGCATCTACCGTTAGTTCGCGAGGCGTATATAAATTCCCTGTCGAGAAAAAAGCGGATGCTATTTATGACGATCATCAATCATCTTCTTATGATTTGGAATATTGTAACTGGTCGAACATTCCGGACGAAGATTTTGCCTTGGCTGAAGACTACGAATGGACTATCGGGCAATTTGTATGGACGGGATTTGATTATCTGGGCGAACCTTCGCCTTACGATACGGATGCCTGGCCCAATCATAGTTCGCTCTTCGGAATTATTGATCTGGCATCCATTCCCAAAGACCGCTATTATTTGTACAAAAGTATTTGGAAGAAAGAGGAAGAAACGCTTCACATCCTGCCGCATTGGAATTGGGAAGGGCGAGAGGGAAAAATTACGCCCATCTTCGTGTACACAAATTATCCTTCGGCAGAATTATTTATCAATGGAAAAAGCTACGGCAAGCAAAGTAAAAACAAATCTTCGCTTCAAAGTCGTTATCGTTTGATGTGGATGGACGCTGTGTATGAGCCAGGCGAGGTAAAAGTTGTAGCTTACGACGAAGCAGGTAAAGCGACAGCCGAAAAAACAATACGAACGGCAGGAAAACCTTATCGTATAGAGCTTAGTGCCGACAGAGAATTGCTTAACGCGGATAAAAAAGACTTAGCTTACATCAATGTTCGGGTTGTTGATAAAGACGGCAATCTTTGTCCCAATGATGGACGTTTAGTGAAATTCTCGGTAAAAGGAAGCGGAAATTATCGGGCTGCCGCTAATGGAGATCCAACTTGTT
>DAIOHI010000595.1:0-1607 GCA_036744815.1 Paludibacteraceae bacterium | reverse complement strand
TATAGAAATCCTGATTCACTTTTGCCAGCGAATACTCCTCCAAGTACAGGCTCCATGGTTCATGGCTTATGATGCCCACTTCGGCTGTCATAAAATAAGCGACAAACTGCGCACCCACAAAATTGAACAGATAAGAAAGCACAAAGACTTTAAGTAATATCCAGGGACTTTTTGCTTTTTGCAGAAGCGGGAAAGTAAGCATGGCACAATTGCTGGTAAACAAATCCGCGCCGGCAACCGACACCATTATCAGCCCTACGGGGAATAATGCTCCTGCTACAAACTTTATCAAACCCGGATTCTCCGCCCCAATGCCCGGCATCCCTCCGGCTACCATCACAGTGAGCAACCCACCGAAAGCGATAAACGCGCCTCCGAGAAAGGCTAATAAGATAAATTTGAGAAAAGGCAATTCCGATTTGTAAATACCTGCATGTAAAAACTCCGATGCAATTTCTTTAGGCGAGTTATAGTTCATTTATATAAAATAAGCCCCTTTCCAAACCTCTCCCCACATGGGAGAGGCTCTTGGGGCGTATAACGTAATATTATTTCTGCATTCAGTCGTCCTAACTCCCCCTTTAGGGGGCGGGGGGCAGGCTTAATTCTTTATTGGCAGCGTTGCGTAATCTTTCGAATAACGTAGGTTCTGCTCCACATAATTTTCTTTATACGAGATATTGATGTCGATAATTACTCCATCCTTATCTGTTACCGGAGTATAAACCGGATTGACAAAGCCTTTGTAAGGCGCTAAATTAAGTTTAGCATAACGTTCCAATATTTCGTGATGCAGTTTTGGATCAACCTTTACAGCATACTTCTCTACAATTTCGCGAGCGGCATTCACATCTCCTCTCGATGTAATATCTTGAATGATATACAGCAGTTCGCCAAACAGCAGGCGCAGCTTTTCGTAGTCGTTTATTACGACATAGGTTTTACCGTCCCGTGCTTTCAATTCCACCACATTATCTTCCGCGCCTTTTTCGTACACCCAGCGAGCAATAAGCTGACGGTTACGCATGTGCGACTCTTCAATATCCTTTCCTTCTTTGATTCGGGTCAGTTGAGTCATCAGCCCATTCATCATAAACTTGTAATATTCCGCCTTGTAAGCGTCGGCACTTGGCAACAAACCAAGTTCAAGCATCTTAGAATCGCCCATATAATACAAACCGAAAAGGTCGGCGCGCGCTTCCTCTATAGTCGAGCCGTAAGCCTTCAACGCATCTTTGCTTATACCAGGCAATAATTTTCCAGAGCCATGACCTAAACATTCGTGCAGGTCGGTATGTAGGTTATTGGTCAATGACGCATATTTTTCCGAAAGCTCCAGATCCTCATCACTCCACATAAATTCCTTTGCAAAACCACTTCCCATAGATGCCTGATCGTAAGCCTCGGTGATGTTTTCAATAGTTACCGATTTCGAACCGTGAGCCGCACGAATCCAGTTGGCATTCGGTAGATTAACCCCGATAGGCGTTGCTGGATAACAATCGCCCGCAAGAATTGCCGCGGTAATCACTTTTGCCGACACTCCGGTAACCGTATCTTTTCTGAAACGTGGATTTATTGGAGCATTGTCCTCAAACCATTGAGCA
>DAIOHI010000594.1:0-1620 GCA_036744815.1 Paludibacteraceae bacterium | reverse complement strand
ATAACCAACTTTTCCCTGCGGAACAATTTCGGATAACCCTCCGACATTAGTCACTAACATTGGTTTTTCGAAATGATAAGCAATCTGAGTTACACCACTTTGAGTTGCTGTTTTGTAGGGCTGAACGATGATGTCGGCTGCGCTGAAAAAATATTTCACTTCCTTATCCGAAATAAAATTGCTGTACCAAAGTACAGATTCTTTCAACGCTAATTTATGCTCTAACTCAAAATAATACTCAGAATTGCTATAAAATTCACCGGCAACAATCAATTTTATATTTAAAGTACGAAAACGCTGATCGGCAAATGCTTTCAACAACAAATCCAAACCTTTGTAATCGCGAATAAATCCGAAAAAAAGCATGTAGCGCATATCTTCATCTAGTTTCAAATAAGAAAGCGCCTCGGAACGGGATATTTTTTCTCCAAAATGGTCGTAAATAGGATGCGGAGAAACTACTTTCGGTTTATTTTTGGTATCAAATTTACTAATATCTTCAACCACCGAATTCGACAACGCAACAAATGCATCCATTTGTTTGGTGAAATAACGTGGAAAAAGTTTATCCATCAAATTTGGCTCGTGAGGAATCATATTATGAACCAATCCCAGGCGTTTCGTTCCTTTCGATCGAGAAAACCGAGCAATTGTTCCCAAGCAAGGAGCCATAAAAGCCATCCAATACGCGAAAATCAATAAATCGGCTTTTTCTTTTTTTATCATCCGCCCAATTTTTACCCAATTAAAAGGATTAATAGAATTTATCCGTCGGCTAATATCCATGTCCACAGGCTGAGGATCGGAGCTGTATTGCGTTTTTCCGGGAAAGAGGAAAGACGGATACTGAAGTGTGAATGTGTAAATTTTCACTTCATGCCCTTTACGCCGATATTCGGTCGCAAGGCGCTCGTTGAACGCTGCAATTCCTCCTCTGTAGGGATGAGCTGTACCTATGATGATGATTTTCATTCCAAGCAAATTGAGTATTTGCAAAGATATAAAATAAATCAGTAGTTTTTAACAACTTCAAAATAACAGGCATCAGAATATCAATCACAAAACTTAAATGGAGAAAACAGAGCAATCATTCCGTATTTCTTCTCTGTGAATAAAAACTATAAAACTGAAAATCACGAAACTAAAAACGGCTTTTATTTTTTTGCTAATCATATTTATCGTATTTTTGTCATGAGATTCTTAACTATTATAACAATTAAAAAAACTTTTGTATGTTGGTAGATAAAATTGGTCTTAATGCCGGGCTTGTTTGGAAAGCCCTTGATGGTGGCGAATTAAATGTAAAAGACGTTAAAAAAGTCACCAAACTAACCGATAAAGATTTATATCTTGCCTTTGGATGGTTAGCACGAGAAGGAAAAATAACATTTAATGGAGTTGACAAAGAGCTGTTTGTCAGCTTAGTTTAAAAACAGAGAGCTAATACAAGAAGCGGAAAATAAAGAATATTTCCGCTTTTTTGTTTTCGTCGCCTTTAATTTTATCGGAAAAATTTCCTCAAATAAAAAAATGAACGTATATTTGCACCCGCTTTTACAACGATAAGCGACATTTAAAGTACTTGATCGAAAGGAAAGCTTTAACGGAATTAATGCGAAA
>DAIOHI010000593.1:1390-1627 GCA_036744815.1 Paludibacteraceae bacterium | reverse complement strand
CTGAACTTTCCGATCGTAACGGATATTCTGAATCAGACTTTCGGTTTCGCGTCCTGCCGTTCCGTTGCCGATAGCTATAGCCTGAATGTCGTAAGCTTCTACCATTTTCTGTACTTTACGGGTGGCTTGCGCATACTCGTTTTGTGGAGGATGTGGGTAAATGGTTTCATTATGCAGCAGATTTCCCTGTGCATCGAGGCAAACTAC
Organism: Paludibacteraceae bacterium; assembly: GCA_036744815.1. Lineage (GTDB taxonomy): Bacteria > Bacteroidota > Bacteroidia > Bacteroidales > Paludibacteraceae > H1. The sequence continues at coordinate 1,420 of DAIOHI010000593.1, read as the reverse complement.
CTTACAACCGGAAATTTGCTGCATAATGAA
>DAIOHI010000593.1:0-1288 GCA_036744815.1 Paludibacteraceae bacterium | reverse complement strand
GTTTCGATACTTGGTTTCAAAAGACGTTTGTAAGCATCTTCCACAGCTTCCCAAACCTGATCGGCTGCTTCAGTGTCGTTTTTCATAAATAAACGTTCTAGGCGCTCAAGTGGTCGTTCTTCCTCTACCGTGATATTTACCCGCAAAAAGCCTTCGCTCTCACCACGGCGCATTGCCAACAAACGATGAGAAGAACATCGTGACAGTTTCTCGCTCATGTCAAAATAATCGCGGTATTTTTGAGCTTCTTCTTCTTTTCCCTTGATTACTTTTGATGCGATAACGGCTTCGCGAGCAAAGATATTTCGCACAGAGTTTCGGGCAGTTTCGTTTTCGTTTACCCATTCGGCAATAATGTCGCGCGCGCCTTTCAAGGCTTCATCGGCATCGGCTACATCGTTGTTTACGAAGCGCTGCGCCATTCCATGAACATTGTCCGCCTGCTGCTTCATCAGCATTTTAGCCAAAGGCTCTAGTCCTTTTTCTCTCGCGATCTCGGCACGGGTGCGGCGTTTGGGTTTGTAGGGTAGGTAAATATCTTCCAACTCGTTGCTGTTCCAACAATTCAGAATGCGCATTTCGAGTTCGGAAGTCAGCTTTTCCTGTTCGGCAATCGACTTTAAAACGCTTTCTTTTCGCTTTGCCAATTCATTGAGTTTGTCGTATTGCTCTTTAGCATCGACAAGTTGTATCTCATCCATTCCGCCCGTCATTTCCTTTCGGTAACGACTGATAAAAGGAATAGTTGCGCCTTCGTCAAGCAGTCGTATAGTATTGGCGATTTGTTTTTCGGATAGTTGAAGCGATGACGCTATTAAACGGATAAACTGCGTTTTGTTGTCGATTTGCATTCGTGTTGGAATTTTGTCTGCTGAATAAGTATGTTTTGTTAATGAATCAATTAAAATAAGTATTACAATAACGAATCGGGATTCAGCATATCCTTTTCGATATCGAGGAAGTATTTATACGTTCCTACTTTGAGTTCGACACAAGCATCGTAATCGCAGAGGATAATTCCTTTTTGGTGCATTTGTAGTGCGCTGATGGTCCACATGTGATTAATAGGTTCCTCCACAGCGTGACGCAGCGCGCGCGCTTTGTTGTGTCCGTTTACAATAATCAACACTTCTTTGGCATCCATAACTGTGCCAACGCCTACTGTAAGAGCAGTTTTAGGGACTTTATTCACATCATTATCGAAAAAGCGCGAATTAGCAATTACGGTGTCGGTTGTAAGCGTTTTTTCGATAATGATGTGAATAAAGTCCCTAAAACCGCTCTTACA
>DAIOHI010000592.1:0-1627 GCA_036744815.1 Paludibacteraceae bacterium | reverse complement strand
GAGAGAAAACAAGCATTGATTTTTTAATAAGCGTTCTGCTCGAATTTGGTTTCGAGCGAGTAGATTTTGTCTATGAACCGGGACAGTTTTCTATTCGTGGAGGAATTGTAGATATTTTCTCTTTTTCCTTCGAATTGCCTTATCGTTGCGATTTCTTTGGCGACGAAGTGGAGTCAATCCGTGTGTTTGATATTGAAACACAACTTTCGCAGGAAAATAAAACCGAAATTGAGATTCTGCCCGACTTGCATCGAAGTAAAGACAGCGCTTTGGTTGCTTTCCCCGATTTTATTTCCGCAGATGTTTGGATAAGCCATATAAATCCGACTTTGGTCAAAGATCGGCTAAATCAGCTTTACGACGAAGCATTGGTAAAAGCAAACGAACAAACGGAGACTCCCGATTTAAGTCATTCGTTGATGACGGGTGAGGAATGGATGAATGGCATTGCTTCTTTCCGTAAGTTGGAATGGAATAACAAATCTTTGTTTCAAGCGAAAAAGAGCATTACTTTCGATACATCCTTACAACCGGTTTTTCAAAAGAATTTCGATTTGATTAGTGAAAATCTGAAAAAATGGACGAACGAAGCTTACAAACTTTATATTTTCAGCGATAGCGTCAAGCAAACCGATCGTATCGCTGCTATTTTCGAAGATCGGGGCGACAACATCAAGTTTCAGGCGGTGAAAGACGCTATTCACGAAGGATTTATTGATCACGATTTGAAAGTTGTGTGTTATACCGATCACCAAATTTTTGACCGTTTTCATAAATACCAACTTAAAACCGACAAAACGCGACGTGGAAAAGTCATATTGACTTTGAAGGAGCTGAATCAATTTCAAATCGGCGACTATATGGTTCATGTCGATCATGGAGTGGGAACTTTCGGCGGTTTGGTGCGCACCAATGTGAACGGAAAAATGCAAGAAATGGTAAAGCTTTTTTACAAAGACGACGACATTATTTTCGTAAGCATTCATTCGTTGCATCGCATTTCGAAGTACAAAGGCAAGGATGGCGAAGCTCCGCGTATCAATAAACTCGGTTCTGGGGCTTGGGAACGCCTGAAGGAAAGAACTAAATCGAAAGTAAAAGATATTGCGCGCGAATTGATCAAGCTTTATGCCCGTCGCAAAGCGGAGCAAGGTTTTGAATTTTCGCCCGACAGCTATTTGCAACATGAATTGGAAGCTTCTTTTATTTATGAAGATACGCCTGACCAAGTAAAAGCGACTGCCGATGTGAAAAAAGACATGGAATCCTTGATGCCGATGGATCGATTGGTATGCGGTGATGTGGGTTTTGGGAAAACGGAAGTTGCTATCCGTTCAGCATTTAAAGCAGCTACCGACGGAAAGCAAGTTGCTGTGCTTGTGCCTACAACTGTGCTGGCTTTGCAGCATTACAATACATTTAAAGGACGATTGAAAAACTTCCCGGTGACGGTTGAATACCTAAGCCGTGCCCGTTCTCCGAAGGAAACAAAGGAATTGGTTCAGGACTTGGAAGCGGGAAAGGTCGATATCATTATCGGAACGCATAAATTAGTAGGTAAATCGGTTAAATTTAAGGATTTGGGATTGCTTATTATCGACGAAGAACAAAAATTCGGCGTTTCGGT
>DAIOHI010000591.1:0-1638 GCA_036744815.1 Paludibacteraceae bacterium | reverse complement strand
AAACGGATGCTCTTCTTCTTCGGCGCTTCCTTTTTCTCCAACGAAATATAATCCTCAAACTTCGAATAGGCTTTATCAACATCAACTTTCGGAGCGGTATCAATCAATGCGCTTTGTTGGTACAATAAAGTCATCCTGTTGAAATGCGCTTCGTGCTCCTCGCATTCGCTCAGCCAGCTGTCCAAATCCGCCAAATCTACTTCAGTCGCTTCGCCGCTGAAGTATTTGGAAAGTAATATGTCTATGCGATCTTCCATTTTTTTGACGGATATTAATTGAGTATTATATATGGATAAAACAATAGCAGGAAAGGAAGATATTCCTTTAATTGTAAACGCAGACTTCGCAGAGCTTTCACCATCTGGCTCTCTACCGTGTTGGTCGAAATACCTAACTGATCGGCAATTTGAGCGTATGAAAGTTGTTCTATTCTACTTTTCATAAAAACCTCGCGACAACGAGGCGGTAATTCGCTTATCGCTTGGTCGATCAATCGTTGCAATTCGTTCATACTTACCGAATCATCAATGTTATTAGCCCTGCTTCCTTTTTCAAGGATATACGAAAAGTTATGCTCCGAATGCAATTTCTGTTGTTTTATCCTATTCATACAATCGTTGTGCACCATCCGGTATAAGTAAGATTTCACCGAAGTATTTATCTCAATGCTTTCCCGCTGATCCCATAACTTATAAAACACCTGCTGTACAACATCTTCCGCCTCTTCTAAATTCTTAAAAATACTGAAAGCATATTGGCACAAGACTTCATACCAAGTTCGAAACAATGTTTCGTACATAGTTTTATCGCCCGATCGTAGCTTGCTTGTTATTATTTTTGGATCCAACAATTACTTAGTTTTTCAACAAAAGTAACCTTTTTATTTATATGACAAATAACTTTGTGTTTACCATTACTCTTATTCAAAAAAAAGAGACTATCCTTTTTGGGCTAGCCTCTTCTTATAATTAATTGGGTATGTATTCTTTTAAAATTTCTTTGTCTGCTTTATCGTAGTAAATACAAGTCATGTCGTTAAGATCAACCACCCATTTTTCAATTCCTGTTTCAGCACAATGGGTACAGAATGTATAATAATCAGTTTCCCCTTGTTGGTGAATCTTCAAATAAGCAATAAATTTATCTTTATCCACCTTATCTGTAATTGATAGTTCGGCATACATAGGTTTTGATGATGTTTTATAATTTTCTTTTCCAAAATACTCTGTATGACTGTCTTTTGTCCATGTCTTAAACGACACAACTCCCATTTGCTTTATTTCTTGAATATATTTGGGAAAATCGGCACCGGACTTTACCTTTTCGTGTGCTTTCTCTATTTGTTCTATGCTAAACATATTTATGTACTTTTAGTTTAAGTTAAAACAGTCTTCTAATTATAATTGTTCAGCAAGTTTTATGCTAATTGTTTAATACAAAATAGGCTATCCTATTTTTGAGGACAGCCTATTTTTGATAAATTGCTTAATGATTTTATCCTACTGTAACTTCTGTACTTACTTTTTTAATAAGTCCTTTCAGCACATCGCCGGGACCAAGTTCCACAAATTCAGTTGCTCCGTCGGTAATCATGTTTTTAATCGTTTGAGTCCAGCGAACGGGTTCTGTCAATTGTGC
>DAIOHI010000590.1:0-1639 GCA_036744815.1 Paludibacteraceae bacterium | reverse complement strand
TGAAAACATCCTCGCCTAAACGCAAAGGCACGCGCAGGAAGGCTGTTTTTTTCAACTCTTTATTTTTATCGGCTTCATCCACCGTACTTATCAACAAACGAACGGCATTGGAACCGATATCTATAGCCGCAAGAATTTTCTCTTTCATTATTCGTATTTCTAAATTTTATTATCTGAAGTTACGCCAGTTACTGAAGTTACAGAATGAATGAACAAACAAGAACACGAATCTGGATTGAATAACAAGAGCAGAGCTTTCTTTTATTATTGTGTAACTTCTTTTTAAATTCGTCTAACTTGGTAAGTTCTGTTATTAATAGACAGAAAGAACTAAGGCTTTGCAAAGTTAAACAATGAATCTTTATGTCTTAGTTCGTTGTCAAAATATTATGAACATGCCATTTTCGCAAGCTATTGTTGATTGACAACAGTGCTAAATCCGAAATTTGAGATCATTGTGCATTGACAACAGCTTCAAATCTGAAATTTGAGACCGTTGTGTGTTGATAACAGCATCAAATCCGTCAGAAGACTATTTGTTATTTTTATAAAAGTCGTACAACATTGTTTGCGAGCGCCTGCTTTCTTCGCCATAAATACGCTCTACGTAGTTGTTTTTCCCAAATTCCGTCAGGTCGCGCGCCTTCACATTGTCCGACCATTGTATATTGAAAAACATCCGCAAACTCCGCTTTATTTCCTTGTCGAGTATTGGCGCGCCCACTTCCACCCGCCGGTCGAGGTTGCGTGTCATCCAATCGGCAATTAGAATAAACACCCGTTCATCGCCGCCGTTATAAAAAATAAGAAGCCGCGCATGTTCCAAATACTTATCCACAATGCTTATGGCTCTGATATTCTCGCTCAAACCTTCCACCTGAGGCTGCAAGGAGCAGGATCCGCGCACAATAAGCCGGATATCGACACCCGCGCTGCTCGCTTTGTAGAGCTGTTGTATCATGCCTTCGTCGGTAAGACTGTTGAATTTGGCGTAAATATAGGCTTTCTTTCCTTTTCGTGCGTTTTTCATTTCCTGCTCTATCAATGTTTCGAATTGCGAACGCATATAATAGGGCGAAACAAGCAGCTGTTTGCAGACAAAACGTTTGTGCGGATTGAGCAGGAAATCGAAGACAGCCCGAGCATCGGCAACAAATTGCTGATTGGCAGTAAAGAGCCCGAAGTCTCCATAGATGCGAGCGGTGGATTCGTTAAAATTTCCCGTCCCCACATATACATAACCCACTATCCCACTCTTTTCCCTGCGTTCTACCAACACGAGTTTACTGTGTACTTTCAAGCCATCGGCACCGTGTATGACTTTTGCACCGGCTTTTTGCAGTACTTCGGTGTTTTCAACATTTTGTTCCTCGTCGAAACGAGCAAAAAGCTCAAGCAGCACCACAACGTTTTTACCATTCTGAGCCGCATTTACAAGCGCGTTTATTACTTTCGAATATTCTGCCGTACGGTAAAGAGTTATGAAAATGCTCTCCACTTTGGGATCGATGGCAGCTTCGCGCAAAAAGTCGATAAAATGATTGAAACTATGATAAGGATAATTGAGTAAAATATCCTTTTTGCGAACAACATCCAACACGCTCGAAAAAGCTTTGATATCAGGATGCGACAAAAGCTC
>DAIOHI010000589.1:0-1645 GCA_036744815.1 Paludibacteraceae bacterium | reverse complement strand
TTCAAAGGTGTGTATAATATATATGAAAAACAACTCGAATTATTTACTCCGAACAAGCAATCTATCAGCGAATCGGTCGCTTTTGCCGATATCAATAACCCACAATTAGAAAAGCATATCGGTGATAAAAACGCGCAAAAACTGCGTGAAGATATGGAGCTGATAGAAGGAGTTTATCCTGAATTCGATACGGAAAAATACTTAGCGGGAGAACTTGCTCCGGTATTTTTCGGCAGCGCCTTAAATAATTTCGGAATAAAGGAATTGTTAAATTGCTTTGTTGAAATAGCTCCGTCGCCTCGTCCGATCCAAGCGCAAGAGCGCGAAGTGAATCCTTACGAAGAAGCTTTTACCGGATTTATTTTTAAAATCCATGCCAATATGGATCCGAACCACCGCAGCTGTATCGCTTTTGTGAAGGTTTGTTCGGGACGCTTCGAACGTAATGTGAACTACAAGCACATTCGTCACGGGAAGATGATGCGTTTTTCGAGTCCAACGGCATTTATGGCTCAGAAAAAAGAAACGCTCGACGAAGCTTTTGCCGGCGATATTGTCGGTTTGCCCGATACGGGAAATTTTAAAATAGGCGATACGCTTACTTCGGGAGAAGATCTGCACTTTAAAGGCTTGCCAAGCTTCTCGCCCGAGATGTTCAAATACATCGAAAATGCTGACCCAATGAAATCGAAACAATTGGAGAAAGGCATCGCGCAGTTGATGGACGAAGGTGTGGCGCAGTTGTTTGTCAATCAGTACAACAACCGTAAAATCATTGGTACGGTAGGACAATTGCAATTCGAGGTAATTCAATACCGATTACTGCACGAATACGGTGCGCAATGTCGTTGGGAGCCTATTTCGCTCTATAAAGCTTGTTGGATTGAAAGTGACAACGCTGCCGAATTGGAAAACTTCAAACGGAGGAAAGCGCAATATATGGCAAAAGACAAGGATGGACGCGATGTATTCCTTGCCGATTCGGGTTATGTGCTGCAAATGGCGCAGAATGATTTTGAAAATATCCGCTTCCATTTTACATCGGAGTTTTAATAACAAATTGAACGGTATTCTGAATTTTTAAAAACAAGATTATGTCCGGCAAACTGATTATATTCTCCGCTCCATCAGGAGCTGGTAAAAGCACTTTGGTAAATCATATTCTCAAATGTGATTTCAATTTATCCTTCTCTATTTCGGCAACAAGTCGGGCACCACGCGGTAGCGAAAAGCATGGCAATGAATACTATTTTTTGTCAGCCGAGGAATTCCGCGATAAAATTGTGCGTGGCGAGTTTTTGGAATATGAAGAGGTTTACGACGGTTGTTTCTACGGAACATTGAAGTCGGAAGTAGAACGAATATTGTCCGAAGGGCGTAACGTGATTTTCGATGTAGATGTAGTAGGAGGCTTGAACATAAAAGCGATGTACGGTGATAGAGCTTTAGCACTTTTTGTAGCTCCCCCGAGTATAGAGGAACTGCGCAATCGTCTCACAGTCCGCGCCACCGATTCTCCCGAGAAAATAGAACAACGTATATCAAAAGCCGAATTCGAAATGAGCTTTGCTCCGAAGTTTGACCTTGTTATTATTAATGATGACTTGGAAAAGGCGAAAGTAGAAGCCGAAGCTAAAGTAAGAAG
>DAIOHI010000588.1:0-1669 GCA_036744815.1 Paludibacteraceae bacterium | reverse complement strand
ACCAACTATAAGCCATATTCTAAAATTTAAAAGTTTATTACTCTTTTTTGAATCCGAGTACCACACGGATATTGGTTAAATAGCCTTTCGGAACAATATCCAAGTAAATAACCTGATCAGCACCGGACACAATGTCAATGGTTGTGTCGACCGTAGCCGTAAACTTGGAAATTTCGCCCTGCATCGCACTGTTTACCTGTGATTCAATTTTTTGTTTCAGGTAAGCAGCAACAGCCGGATTCAACGTACCGTCATCATTTACTTCCACATCATCATCCAACTCCTCGACATAGGTGTTATACGCGATTTTTGTCGCTTTGTCTATGGTTCGGATTCGGGCAATGATATTCAAGTCATCGGTTTGCGCGGTCGCTGTCATGTCGCCATTGAAGAAATAGCCGGACTTATTCGGAAATTTGCGAAAAACAATAAACCGCTTATCGTGGATCGTATTCAAATCTTCGCGCTCTTCAATCGTTTCGCCATCGCTTAAATATCCGGCATCAATCGGCAATGAACCGTTTTTTACACGCGATATTTTACGTTGTACAGGTAAGGCTGCAATTAGCCCTAACACTAAACCAACCGAAGCGGAACCGTCATCCGAAGACGAACACAAAGCAATAGCTTGGCGGTATTTCGTTTCGGTACTCAAATCGCGAAGCGCGTCGGCATCCGTCATTTTACGCCCTTCAATAACACACACAAAAGGCATTATCTTTTTCAGATACTCTTCAGCCAGTGATTGACCTTTGGTCATAGCGGTATAAACTTCGCTATCCAAACCGTCAACAGTTTCGCCGTGATCGGTTTGTGCCGTAACGCCCAACGCTACAATTTCACCGTTGGCTTTGTTCAAAAGAACTTTTGCAGGACATGGCGTTATATCCATATCAACCATTTTTGAAAGTGTGGTTGATTCAGCCACAACGATAATCCAAAGCTTTGCACCATTTCCTGCAATCGCGTAAAATTCCGATATATGCCGATAAGCTCCTGTATTGTCGCCTTCGGGCTCTATTCCTAAATCCTTTGCGCCATCGGTGCTATAAATGGAATAGGGTTTGCCCAGCTCCAACTTATCGGCAACCGCCTTTCCGGTAAGAATCAGACCACAAGTATTGTCGTTGGTTTCGACAACCAATCCCAAGCCATTGCGGACTAATTCTATATATACGTTTGGTAATGCCATAGCTGCTTATTGTTTGTAGTGTTCGAGGCTTTTGCCTGTTTTTTTTGCTTGGTCGTTGGCGTAATCGGAACGAGTGAACCAATGACCAGAGACAGGGCAATGCCAAATTTCCTTCACGTTTTGTTCTTTCATCAAATTTTGCGCTTCCTCGGAATAGTCGCTTCCTTTTGCTTCCTGTTCCGCTTTGGATGTGGCATCAGCTTTGTCCTTTGCTTCCTGTTCTGCTTTGGCTGTAGCATCCGCTTTGTCCTTTGCTTCCTGTTCCGCTTTGGATGTGGCACCCGCTTTGTCCTTCGCCTCCTGTTCCGCTTTGGATGTGGCACCCGCTTTGTCCTTCGCCTCCTGTTCCGCTTTGGCTTTGGCATCCGCTTTGTCTTTCGCCTCCTGTTCCGCTTTGGCTTTGGCATCCGCTTTATCCTTCGCCTCCTGTTCTGCTTTGGCTGTAGCATCCGCTTTGTCCTTTGCTTCCTGTTCCGA
>DAIOHI010000587.1:0-1672 GCA_036744815.1 Paludibacteraceae bacterium | reverse complement strand
TGGACGAAAACGAACAGGAATTGTGGAAAAACAGTATTGAAGCAGGAAATTTATATATAAATCGCGGAATTACGGGAGCGATCGTCAATCGACAACCATTTGGCGGCATGAAGCTTTCAGCCTTTGGCGGCGGCATAAAAGCCGGCGGACCGAATTATGTTTCCTGCTTTGTAAACTTCGACGAAAAGAAGAAAAAACACAACGAAAAAGAATCTAAAACAAAGCATTTTTCCACCTTATCCACCTTATTGACAACTGAAGAAAACGTCTATTTCCAAGATGCTGCGGAAAGTTATCGTATCAATTGGATAAAAGAATTCCGGGACGAATACGACATTCAACGGGTGATGGGCGAACGCAACACTTTCCGCTATCTGCCCTTGCAAAAAATGGTTTTGCGCGTGCAAGCTTCCGACAGCATGTTGAATGTAGCTTTGGCTATTGCGGCGGCGGCGGTCGTAAAAGCAAAAATCACGATTAGTATCGACAAAGAGGATGAAAAGTATGAATCATTGCAGAAAGCATTGGAAAAAAGTTACGCGATTGAGACAGAAAGCGAAGAGTATTTTTTGTACGCGATCGAAAAATACGAACGAATACGAACGCTGAGCGCCCATCTTTCTGATAATTTCTACAAAACAGCGGCAAAATCGGGCATTCATATTGCCTCCACCCCTCCCCTCTCCGAAGGTCGTGTAGAACTTTTGCACTACGTGAAAGAGCAAAGCATTTCCTTCGAATATCATCGCTATGGAAATTTAGGCGATTTGGAGTATTGAAAAGAATAAGCTTTTTTTATAGAAGAAAACAAATGAAGAGATGATAAGAGCGATTGTTTTAGTTGGGATTGGAGGTGGAATCGGCAGTATCTTGCGTTATTTAACCACCGTTTTAGTAAACAAATACTTCCAAACGACTTTTCCTTTAGCAACATTTGCCGCCAATCTGTTTGGCTGTTTGGCAATAGGATTGTTGCTTGGCTTTTTCGAACGACAGCAATTGATAAATTCGGACTTGAAATTCTTGCTCGTAACCGGCTTTTGCGGTGGTTACACTACATTTTCCGCTTTTGCCTCGGAGAATTTCAGCTTATTCCAATCAGGCAATTCATTGATGGCATTCGCTTATATCGCAATAAGTGTCCTTGCCGGTTTATTTGCTGTTTGGTTGGGCATTACGTTAACGAAATAACAGGAAACAGCCTTTCGTTTCTCTTAACATTCGGAGAGGAATACTGCTTCTGCTTACTCAAATACAGGTTATTCCTGTTCGAATCGAAGACAAACCCGTTAGAAGGCTCTTCATTCCTTCACAATCATTAACACATCAACCCACACATGTTAATGGACGTTAACAACCAAACCTTATTCCTTTACACCCTTTAACATGTTTACCTCAACTCCCTAAAGGACGTCAATAACCTGAAAACATTCCAGCTCGAATGGAAGTCATTCAAGCAAGAATAAAGGATATTCTAACACGAAAAACAAGCATTAAAATAGGAAAAACAAGCATTCATGAAAGATTAATCCGGATTCCGGCACGAAACATCCTTCGTTGTCGATAACAAAGGATGCTTTTATCCCAAATTAAGCGTTAGAAAGAAAAGCATGAATGATAACCTCTCGCAAAGGCGCAAAACACGCAGAGAAAAAGACAAAAAGCATAAAAA
>DAIOHI010000586.1:0-1689 GCA_036744815.1 Paludibacteraceae bacterium | reverse complement strand
TGGAGTCTTAAGTATTTACCGAGAGTTGATTAAGCGCTTATTCGAAGTTCGGAATTTAAGAGCCTGAAGCGAGTGTTTTTTGTGAATAAATTTCTACCTTTGCAGCGTTTTTTTAAGGTATAATTATGACTGTTGTAAAGTCTGAATCGGAGAAACGCAGCTCCGGATTTAAAAGCTGGCTGCCGGTGTTGGCATTGGCTTTTTCTGTATTTATATTCAATACTTCGGAATTTATTCCTATCGGATTGCTGAGCGATATTTCGAAGGATCTGGGCGTAAGCGAGGCAAAGACCGGTCTTCTTATTTCGGCTTACGCTTGGGTGGTGGCGGCGCTGTCACTGCCTCTGATGTTGTTGTTTGCAAAAACAGAACGGAAGCGGCTTCTTATCATTCTGTTTTCGGTATTTATACTGAGCAATATTTTGTCTTTTCTGGCATCCGATTACAACACGTTGCTTATATCGCGTTTTGGGGTGGCTTGTGCTCATTCGGTTTTTTGGGCTATCGTTCCGCCGCTTGCCGTGCGTTTGGCTCCCGAAGGACAGCGCTCGAAAGCTTTGAGCTTTGTGGCGGTGGGTTCGTCCATTGCGATGGTGCTGGGCTTGCCGTTGGGGCGACTTATCGGACTTGCTTTCGGATGGAGGGCAAGTTTTATTTCTATCGCGTTGATTGCTTTTCTGGTGCTTGTTACGCTGATTGTTATATTGCCCCGAGTGCCGAGAAGTAATTCCGAAACAATAAAAAGCCTCCCTAGCCTTATGCGCCGTCCTTCGCTTATCGGACTTTATATTCTGACGGCGGTAATTGTTCTGGCGCATTTTACGGCTTATAGTTATATCGAACCTTTTATAATAGATAGTGCCGGTTTTAGTGAGAACTTCGCTACTCTGCTGCTTTTGGTCTTCGGAATAGCCGGTTTTGCGGGTTCCGCTATATTCTCGCGTTTCGGCGATCGCTATCCTTATCGCCTGATGATAATCTCGATAACGCTTGTAGCTCTATCTATGCTGATGCTGAATGTCGCGGCAAGCAGCATGGCGACTATCGTTATTCTTTGCGTTGTGTGGAGTATAAGTAATTTGCTTTTCAATTTAGCCTTTCAGGTGGAACTTATAAAATTAGCTCCCGACGCGACTTCCATTGCCATGTCAATTTATTCGGGAACCTACAATTTAGGAATAGGCAGCGGAGCGCTTGTTGGAGGCTTGGTTTGCACGCATATGGGTATAAGTTATATCGGATTTGCCGGAGGACTGATCGGGATTATAGCAATAAGCTTATGTCTGATAATGATAAAAGTCTTTTTTGCAAAAAAATAATTGGATGCTGCGACTTGGGTGCTGCGAGTTCTAACTTGCAGATAGCGATATTATGTTTTTCGGTAATATTTGCGAGTCGGAACTCGCAAAACTCGTTACTCTTCTTTCTTAAAAGTATTTTCGTCGAATTTAAAAATAACGTCGAAACCATTGTTGAGCGAAGAGCTTGATAATTGCAGGAAGAGGAATTTAAACAATTCGTATTCCATTTTCACTTCGTAGCGGGCGCCGTCTTCGCCTTTCATGCTACCGATGTTTTGTTCGTAACTTACAAAAAGATTATTGGTAATGTATTTTCCCACAACAACAGAGGCGTTGTCGAAAGACGAATTGCTTTTCAGTTCTATATAATCGACATTGAGCGTATTGC
>DAIOHI010000585.1:0-1696 GCA_036744815.1 Paludibacteraceae bacterium | reverse complement strand
ATAAAAAAATATACCGCCAGAAATCCATGTCCGAATTTCGTTTTCAGCTTTCGGACAATCTGCACACGCATACGCTTTTTATTGCCGACGAGGCGTCGATGATTTCCAATTCGGAGGGCGAAAGCACTTTTGGTTCGGGACGATTGCTCGACGATTTGATTCAATACGTGTACAGCGGCGAAGGATGCAGCCTGCTTTTATTGGGCGATACGGCGCAGCTTCCGCCCGTAATGCAGGAAAACAGTCCGGCTTTGTCGCCCGATTTTTTGACCGGCTACGGATTAAATGTTCATGAGTTTACCTTGACGCATGTTGTCCGTCAAGCCTTGGAAAGCGGCATTTTGTATCACGCTACTCAACTGCGAAGTCAGATAAGCGACACGGACACGAGTAAATTCCCTTTGTTCGACGCAAACAAATTCAACGATATTTGCCGACTTTCCGGGATGGATTTGATTGATGAAATTCAACGCTCTTACGACAGTCTCGGCATGGAAGAAACGATTGTGGTTACTCGCTCCAACAAACGCGCGAACATCTACAACAACGGTATCCGCGCTCGGGTTATGCTTCGCGAAGAAGAGTTGAATAACGGCGACTTGCTGATGATAACCCGCAATAATTATTTTTGGAACAAGCCTTACAAAGAAATTGATTTTATTGCCAACGGAGATATTGTGGAAGTGAAACGAATTCGAAAACATTATGAAATGTACGGATTTCGCTTTGTCGATCTCACGCTTCATTCCTTGGATTACGACTGGGAAATTGATGCCCGCATTTGGCTCGATTCGCTGCAATCCGATTCGCCGGCGCAAATGAACAAACTTACCAATGAATTGTTCGAAAAAGTGGGAGAAGATTATCCTGAAATAACGACAAAAAGAGAGCGAGTGAAAAAGATACTCGAAAACGAATTTTTCAATGCTCTTCAGGTGAAATTCGCCTATGCTGTCACTTGCCACAAAGCGCAGGGCGGGCAATGGAAAAATGTTTTTATTGATACCGGACAGATTCAGGAAGAACAAATCAATACCGACTTTTACCGATGGCTCTACACAGCTTTGACGCGTGCCAGCGAAAAAGTATTTTTGGTCAATTTTCCCGAAAAAGCCTTTGTCCCGGATGCTCAAAATCAGGAAACAGTTGATGGGGATGAATAAAACAGCTGCATATTAAACCAAAAATATGCAATTGGCTAAATTTCTTGATGCCTATTTAACCAATTGTATAAAAAAGGTTGAATAAACAAGTCATTATTTAACTAAAACAATTATTTTGGTCAAATAAACACATCAAGATTCAACCAAACAGAGTATATTGGCTAAATATATCCTTGTTGATAAGCTGAAAGGCTATTGGAGAAGAATAAAAACACTTGTTAATTTAAAGAACAGATATCGGATTTTATATTGTTTTATGGCAAAAACATACATTCAGGTTATTCTCGCATGCATTATTTGGGGTTTCTCTTTCGTATGGACGGAAGTCGGTTTGGATTCTTTTCATCCGGTGACGCTTGTCATGCTGCGGCTTATAATCGCGACCATTCTTTTATTTATCGTAGCCAAAAGCATGAACAAAATTTCGCCCGTAAAACAAGGCGATTGGAAACATTTGCTCTTGCTTGCCGCCATGGAGCCTTTCGTTTATTTCCTGGGCGAAACTTATGCGCAAACAATGGTTTCGCCAACAT
>DAIOHI010000584.1:0-1699 GCA_036744815.1 Paludibacteraceae bacterium | reverse complement strand
CGATCCGACAGTAAAGTTCGCGGTAAATGATTTTACAATAACCCGCGTTCTGCATGGACATCTGAAAACCGACTCGCCTTACAACACCTACATGTATGCAGGACTTCCTCCCGGACCGATACGGCTGCCGGCACCGGAAAGCATTGATGCTGTTTTGAATTACAGCAAGAACAATTACATTTATATGTGTGCCAAAGAAACGCTGAATGGTGAACATAATTTCGCGTCAACATGGGAGGAACATACTCGCAATGCAAGAAAATATCAGCGAGCGCTGAACGAACGAAACATATTCAAATAGAAGAAATTTATCCACGAATTACACTAATTTTCACCAATTCATTCTTGGATTTAGTATTCGTGTAATTCGTGGACTATAAATGTTTTATCTTAAATAAACAACTTCGAAACGGGCAAGAGGAGCCATCCGCGCTTTGTTAAGCGACAAAGTATTTCCGTCAGGCGACAAAGTGTAATTATCTACCGCCGAAAGAACTTTAAGAAGTTCTGATTCAATTTCCATGTTTAAACAAGCCATTTGGGTTGTAGCTACTTTAGCGAAAGAAATTCGGTTCATATCCTTCAATTCATAAGCTCCGTTAAAGAAGTTGCAACCTCCGGTTCCAGTCAAGCGATTGTTGTCTTTCTTTAAAATAAGATGCGGCTCGCGATTCAGACTTTCGTCCATTTTCACAGCTTTCCCATTGATTTCAATAAGTTTCCAATACTTCTCGGTAATTTCTTCGGTCGAAATTTTAATCATGTTGTTTTGCGCTGTAGCTGCATAAACAATTCGTTTTCCGTTTTCCGATAATTTTTGCAACTGATTTTCGCGTACTTGATACACCGTCTTTTGTTTTGTCGCATCGTCAGTCAGCGTAATCTCGCTTCCCAATCGATTCCATTTGAAAGTTCCAGCTGTGTTAGTGATATTGTCCAAAGATTTAACACAGGCGCTTTGCTGCGTATAGGTCAAATCCTCTTTTATGTTCAGTAGTACCGAAACTCCGCCACAATCGTTATCTGCCGAAATAAATGTAGCTTTATACAATCCATGCCAGTCCAAAGAATTTTGGCTGTTATGCGCTGTCGTCTGCTGTGATTTACAGCCAAGCAATACGAATGCAAGTGCAATCGAAGCAATGAATAAGATTTTTGTTTTCATCTGTTTCTAAATTTATTTTTGTTTGTTAGAGCATTGTTTTTAATGCATTTATAAGCTGTAAGTTTTCATCTGGATTCCCTACAGTTATTCGTAAACATCCGCCACATAAAGCAACCGAATTTCTGTTGCGGACGATAATTTCTTTTTCAACCAATTCGCTATAAATTTTGCCGGCATCCGCCACTTTTACCAAAATAAAATTGGCATCGGTCGGGTAAATATGTTGAATTAATGGAAGCGCCTTTAGCGCGTCAATCAGCTTTCCACGCTCTTCGAGCAAAATCTCAACCCAACTTCGCACTTGTTCCGCATTTTCTATAGCTTTCAATATCTGTTTTTGCGTTAAGATATTGATGTTATAAGGATATTTTATTTTGTTCAATACCGCAATGATTTCGGGAGATGCAAAAGCCATACCGAAACGCAACGCCGCATGTGCCCAAGCTTTGGAAAAAGTTTGGAGCAGAACCAAATTTGGATAGTTATCCAACTGATAGATAAAACTTTTCTGCGAAGAAAAATCGATATAAGCCT
>DAIOHI010000583.1:0-1706 GCA_036744815.1 Paludibacteraceae bacterium | reverse complement strand
GAGAGGAGTTACGAACGATTTTCTCCTTGCCGGATTTATTAATGCCCGTTGGAAATTTGGTGCGCAGAAAAAGTCGCATACAAGAAATATTAATTGGAAAACTTTTAGAGATCTTGTTCCTGATGAAGCGCTTTCTGCTGCAAAAAAAAATCAGAAAGATATTGATGAAACAAAAGAAAAACTGAAGGTTCAGGATGATGCTATTGCTGCTTTGGAAAAACGAATGCAGGGAGTTGAGTCACGTTTATCGGATATTGAAAAACTGTTGTCGAGCGAAGGCGAAGATTCGGACGGCGATGGTATTCCCGATCATCGCGATAAAGAACCAAACACAAAACCGGGTACTCCGGTCGATTTTTGGGGAAAAAGTGTGACTTTGAAAGAATACCTGGCAACTCCTGCAATCTTTTTCGATCACGATAAATCGATACTCGACAATCAGGCAAAAGAAACGATATTTATTATTTCGGAAATGCTTAAAACAAATCCTGAGTTATTGGTTGAAGTAAGAGGCTTTACCGACTTTACCGGAACTGATGAATACAATCAAAAATTAAGTGTCAGACGTGCGGAACGAGTGAAAAAAGAATTAGTTGAGATTTACGGAATTGATGCCGCACGAATTGGAATTAACGGTAAAGGTCGCTTAACTAATCCGAACGTTAGCTACAGACCAAATCGAAGAGTTGAATTCCACTTTAACGAATAAAACAAAACATAACTTGAAGTTAAAACGACGCTTGAATTGGATTTTTCCTTTTATGCGTCGTTTTTTATTTATTCTATAAAATTCTCGCGGAATAATAAGAAGCCGATATTGACTCCGAAATTCCATTTGCTGGGCGCTTCGCTGTAATAATTCAAGAACATACCGGCAGAAATCAATTTTAAATCGACAACCAGAGATGTTTCCGCCATAAATTGAGCTGCTATGAAACTAGGCTTTTGGTAATATGGAAGCGCATTCTCGTCCCAACTTATTTGTTTGTAGGGCAAAAAGCAATATCCTTCTGCTCTCAAGTGGATTTGATCGGTTATTCTATAGATAGGTTTTAAGCCGAAAGCAGCAAATTGATTTGCGCTAAATGCCGGATTAAAGGTCGTTTTACTGTGCAGCGTCGGTTTGAAAGATGGTGCTTGAATAACCGTTGCGGTATAATTATCCAACAAATCTCTGGTCGAAAGAGCAGCTTCTCCGTAAATGCCGAGAATCAATTTGTTTTTTAATTTAATATAATTATCATAACTGGCTCTGTATTGCAGCCATAGATCTTTCTTTTTATTTGGCATCGCTTCGAAATCGCTTCCTGAAATATAAGAATTGCTTCCTCCTACAATTTGTAAAGAAGTCATATATTTATAACCTGCCGTGGGATAAAGTAAACTGTTTTGAGTATAACTTTCAGCTCTGGCAAAAACATTTCCCAAAGAATAGCGGTTGTGGTCGTTACGGCTACCTTCGGGTGTTTGAATTAAGTTTTGACGGTATTTATCGGTTAGTAAGCCATAACCGGCACCAAATTCTAAACGTCCTTTTCGGCTCAAAGGGAATCCTATCTTTAATTTTCCAAAGGTTTCCGTTTGAGAAAAATTCGCAATCTGGTTATCTTCGTAAAACCATAAAGTGCTATTATAAAAATTAAAGCGATGGAAGACATAGGACATTTTTAAATACATTGGTGTTTGCGAAGGTACATCTACGCGTG
>DAIOHI010000582.1:0-1726 GCA_036744815.1 Paludibacteraceae bacterium | reverse complement strand
GTGCCGGTTGTATCATTCTTGAAGAGTTGGAACATGCTATCGCCCGTGGAGCAAACATTCTTTGCGAAATTAAGGGCGGAGGATTGTCGGCTGACGCTTATCACTTAACAGCAACCCATCCTGATGGATTGGGAGCAAAACTAGTGATGCAACGAGCACTTAAGGATGCTGAAATGAAACCGGAAGATATTGATTACATCAATGTACACGGAACATCTACTCCGGTAGGTGATATTTCTGAATCGAAAGCGATAAAAGAAGTATTTGGCAATCACGCATACGATTTGAATATTAGTTCCACAAAATCGATGACCGGTCACTTGTTAGGTGCAGCCGGTGCCGTTGAAGGAATTTTAGCAATTTTATCCGTTGTGAACGACATTGTTCCTCCGACGATTAATTTCACAGAAGGCGATGAAGATCCGGATATTGACTATAAATTGAACTTTACCTTTAATCAAGCGCAAAAACGTAAGGTTAATGCCGCATTATCCAATACTTTTGGTTTTGGTGGACATAATGCCAGCATCATTGTAAAAAAATTCAATGCATAGTTAGTCGTGATAAAAACGATATTTAAAAAAGTGATAAGGCTTTTGTCGAGAACTCGACAAGAGCCTTATTTGTCTTTTTATAAGATATTAGGATTTTATCCGAAAAACATAGAATACTACAAGCAGGCTATTCGACATCGTTCTGTTTCGCATGCTTCGAGGCAAAACACAGCCAACAACGAACGCCTGGAGTTTCTAGGAGACGCTGCGCTCAACTCTATTGTTAGCGATATTTTATATACACGTTACCCTCATCAGCAAGAAGGTTTTCTGACAAATACCCGTTCGAAAATAGTCAGCCGAAATTCGTTGAATCAATTAGCCATAGATATTGGTTTGGATAAATTGGTACTTTCGGCTAAATACGTCAACAGGCAAACGAATAATATTTACGGTAATGCAATGGAAGCTTTGATCGGAGCCGTATATTTGGATGTTGGATACAAAAAATGCAAACAATTCGTAGAAGGACGCCTATTTGGGTACTTTATCGATTTGGATAAAATAGCGGAGGATGAAATTAATTTCAAATCGCGAATGATCGAATGGGCTCAAAAAAATCATCTGCAAATTGATTTTGTGTTATTAAAGGACATTGCCGAAAAAAACAATGTTCACAATTTCATATCTGCCGTTGAACTCGAAGGAAAACTAATCTGTGAAGGAATGGGTTCGAGTAAAAAACAATCGGAGCAAGATGCTGCCCGCATTGCGCTGCAAATGATAGAAGATGGTTCGCTACAGTTAGAACTTGTTGATGAAGATGAAAAAATCAATAAAGATATTCTTGTAGATAAAAATGAAAAATAGCGACAGCTTCTATTTTGTTTTTTAAAGATAAAACAAGTTAATAGACAAACTTTTTCGGATAAAAAACTGTTTTATTTCTACAAAGGCTTTTATTGTTGCCTACAACATTTTCATCTGTTGTTAAACTCTTTAAAATTGTAAGGAGAAAAGTGCTTTCATTATGGAAATTTTTCTGTAATAGACAAAAAAGAAGTACCTTTGCGTTCAGATAATCAAACTATAAATTTTATTTAAATAATTATGGTAAACTATAAAGATTTAGGTCTTGTAAACACGCGCGACATGTTTGCAAAAGCAATTAAAGGAGGATATGCAATTCCTGCTTTCAACTTCAACAACATGGAGCAATTGCAAGCAATTAT
>DAIOHI010000581.1:0-1726 GCA_036744815.1 Paludibacteraceae bacterium | reverse complement strand
TTTTTATATATGAAACTACAAACAAGTAACGTGAATGAATCTCACTGGAAGGAATTGCACGTAAAGTCGAATCTTCCTCAGAATCTGAAAAAGTTAGAAGAACTTGCTTACAATTTATGGTGGGTATGGGATAGTAAAGCGAAAAACATGTTTCGCACCATCGACCACGATGCTTGGATTGAAGCTAGTTCAAATCCGGTGCATTTGTTGAATATCCTTAGTTACGAAAAACTTGTCGAGATGGGCAAGGACAAAGAATTTACGACAAAGTTAGACGCTATTTACGAAGAATACAAAGCCTACATGGAAAAACCAATGGCAAAAGACAAGCCATCGGTTGCTTATTTCAGTATGGAATATGGATTAACTCATGTACTGAAAATTTATTCGGGAGGTTTGGGCGTTCTTGCCGGCGACTATATAAAAGAAGCGAGCGATAGTCGTGTTGATATGACTGCTATCGGTTTCTTGTACCGTTATGGATATTTTACACAATCGCTTTCGGTTGACGGACAACAAATTGCCGAATATGAATCTCAGAATTTCAACAATTTGCCTATTCGTCAGGTAAAAGATGCAAACGAGAATCCGCTTGTAATTGAAGTTCCTTATCCCGATCGGATTGTTTATTCTTATCTTTGGGAAGTAGCTGTAGGACGTGTGAAACTTTATCTGCTCGATACAGACAACGACATGAACAGCGAATATGATCGCCCGATTACTCATCAGCTTTATGGCGGCGATTGGGAAAATCGTATTAAACAAGAAATTATGCTCGGCATCGGCGGCGTGCTTGCGCTAAAGAAATTAGGAATCGAGAAAGAAATTTATCATTGCAACGAAGGTCATGCCGCGCTGATTAACGTACAGCGTATTGTTGACTATATTGCCGACAAAAAACTAAGCTTCAACGAAGCACTTCAAGTTGTTCGCGCAAGTTCTTTGTACACAGTACATACGCCGGTTCCAGCCGGACACGACAGCTTTACGGAAGATTTGTTCGGTAAATACATGTCGGCTTATCCTGCAAGACTTCAATTGAGTTGGGACGAATTTATGGATATGGGACGCGAGCGCCCCGGAGATCGCGGTGAGAAATTTAGCATGAGCGTTTTTGCTTGTAACACCTGCCAGGAAGTGAATGGCGTTAGTTGGCTGCACGGAAAAGTTTCGCAAGAAATGTTCCAACCGATTTGGCCCGGATATTTTCCTCAGGAATTGCACGTAAGCTATGTTACAAATGGCGTTCATTTACCTACATGGACGGCTTCGGAATGGAAAGCGATTTACGAACGCTATTTCACAAAAGCATTTTACGAAGATCAGTCCAATATGAAAATATGGCAAGGCGTGTACGAAATTCCCGACGAAGTTATTTGGGATACTCGCATGTATATGAAACAACGCTTGGTCAATTATATCAAAGAGCAATTCCAAGATAATTGGTTGAAAAACCAAGGCGATCCGTCGCGTATTGTTTCCATTCTCGAAGCCATTAATCCGAATGCTTTGATTATTGGTTTCGGACGCCGTTTTGCAACTTACAAACGCGCGCATTTGCTATTTACTGACTTAGATCGCTTGGCGCGCATCGTAAACGATCCGCTCCGTCCGGTACAATTTTTGTTTACAGGAAAGGCGCATCCTGCCGATGGAGGTGGACAAGGTTTAATAAAACGAATCATTGAAATTTCAAGAATGCCCCAATTCTTGGGAAAAATTATTT
>DAIOHI010000580.1:0-1727 GCA_036744815.1 Paludibacteraceae bacterium | reverse complement strand
ACTTTACGGCGGAAAATAAAACGGGATTTCCTGTTGGAACAAAAGAAGGACAAACCTTGGGTATTATTAATAGTTTTACTCATCACGAACAAAATTCAGCTTTTGGGATGAAAAATTATGGAGGAGCGCAAAACACCTTTTATAGCAACTGGCTTTTCTCTTCGCACATAGGGGAACAAACAGTGCATAAATATACCGTCGGAGTGAGTTTTTTGTACGACAACTACAAAACAAACTATTCTGATAATTTATTGATTTCATACTCGCTCATTCCACAAACAGCACTTACTCAACTCGACCGTACAGAGATTATTCCCGGAGTTTTTGGAGAATATACTTTTTCGCCAAGTGATAGATTTATTTTTATCGCCGGATTGCGAAGTGACTACAACAGTCGTTACGGTTGGCTAGTAACGCCACGCGTCAATGCCAAATACGATATCAGCGAACACATTATTGCGCGGGCATCTGCAGGACGAGGATTTCGTACCGCAAATCCAATTGCCGATAATATTGGGCTGATGGCATCTTCGCGCAAATTTGATGTAAGTACTATCAACGATTTAGACATCGAGAGCGCATGGAATTACGGCGGTAATTTATCCTTTTCCATCCCCGTATGGGACGAACGACGAATATCCTTAAGCTTGGATTATTTTCATACGGAATTCGAAAATCAGACGATTGTAGATATGGAGCGCAATAAAAACAGTGTATATTTCTACAATTTGCAAGGACGCTCCTTTGCCGATGTGATGCAGATTGATTTATCTCTTACTCCATTTAAAGGTTTTGATATTTATACGGCTTTCCGTTACAATAACACGCAAATAACTTACAAAGATGTGGACGGAACGGAGTATCAGAAAGAAAAGCCATTATCTTCGCGTTTTCGCGGCTTAGTCAATCTTTCTTATGCCACGAATTTCAAGCGTTGGGTATTCGATCTTACGGCGCAAATCAATGGTCCTTCGCGCATTCCGGGACTTGATGGTTACAATTCGGAGTTGAAAGAATCGCCGACATTCCCAATTTATTTTGCGCAAGTAACGAAAAATAGCAAACGTTTTGATGTATATTTGGGTGTGGAAAATATATTTGACTACAAACAAAGCAACTACGAGCAACCCATTATAAATTATGATCAACCTTTTAGTCAAGATTTCGATTCGTCGCTTATTTGGGGTCCGTTGATGGGACGTAAATTATATGTAGGGGCGCGTCTCCGAATTGGGAACTTGAAATAATATTTTATCCTGTTTTTTTAGAAAATTAATTGTTGAAGAATTTTTAAATATTTTTATTATGAAGACAAAATTGATGTTTTTATCGCTTCTTTTATTGATCGGAAGCGCATTGGTAGTCGTTAATGCTCAAAATGAAAAAACGGCAAAAAAAGCCAAAACGGAAGAAGTTACCTTTGTGGTAAGCATGCAATGCCATGGTTGTCAGTCGAAAATTGAGAAAAATGTTCCTTGGGAAAAAGGTGTGAAGGATATGAAAGTGGATTTGGAGAAAAAAACGGTAACTATTGTTTACAATCCAAAGCAAACTAACGAAGAAAAACTTAAAAAAGCCATTGAAAAATTAGAATTTACCTGCGAAAAAGCAGAATCCGAAGAATAGATTTGGTAAATAAGTAATAAAAAGGGTAAGGTTTTGAAAAACTTTACCCTTATTTTTTATCTACAATTGGAGTTGTTATTTCCATTCCCGAAGTATTGTAT
>DAIOHI010000579.1:0-1728 GCA_036744815.1 Paludibacteraceae bacterium | reverse complement strand
TACAATTATTAATTCCCCTTCTTTATCAAAACCACAGGACTTTACTTTTTGTCCGTCAGCACGAATATTAGTGCGAATTTCACGAAGCAATTCCGAAGGATTGTCATCATCTAAATACGAAACAATACCAACGCCAAGCAATGGAGCTTCCTTTATTTCTCCTTTTTCGGCTAAAATGATAATTTGCTGATTTTGCTTAGTTGTTTCGCCAATGACAAGTCCGGATGTTATCAAGCCGTTTTTGTCGCGCTTCACCTCAATAAGTAAATCCATGTTATCATTCAACAATATGCCTGTGCCTTTTGCCATTAGTGTTTTATTTTATCATTTTGGAGAGATTTTTTATCTGTCAATTGAAGATTACTACCCGCCCATGTCGTTGTGATTGTTTTAAGAGCCGCACCGCCGTCATTGGGAACTGTAACCCATGAAGAAAACGCTGTTTTTAAATTATTCAAGTCTTTTTCTAAAGCATTCAACTGTTCTGTCAATTCTTTAACTTTTACAGTTCCTTCGTTTCTCCCACCATAAAAAACAATATTTTCAACTTCGGAAAACATTTCAATAAACAATTCATCGCTTTCGCCAATACGGCTAACAATAACCGAAGATTTGGAAGCTGGTGTTATCAAAATGCCTTTATCAGGTGAATCAACAGAAGCGCGTTTGCGAACATCAGTATAAAGCGTTCCATCCATTGCGCGAACATCAACCATATCTTTGTCGGGATAATTATTTTCGACAATCGCGATAAACGTTTTGCCTTTTCCCAATGCTAATTCTTTCAACAAATCCCTTATTTGCTCTTCTTTTGACCGTGCCATTATTACAATTTTACCGTTATTTCGACTGTTCTTCGCCCACCGTTGCGACCTGCTCTTACATTCACTTTTGAGATGTAATAGGTTCCTTTTCGTTCATCATACTTCGGATCATCAAGCTGTGCTTTCATTCCGGGTTCCGCGAACGGTTGAATAAAGGCAGTGATTTTTCCTTCATACCCCGAATATTTGTATTTTTTTATCTCTTCTGTTGCTAATTTTTTAAGTTCTTCAGCCGAAGAAATATTATAAAAAAACAAAGTGCGCTGGCTTCCTTTTGGATCACCCACTTCAACTTCGAGTTTTGTATTATTCGGTTTTATCCATACAGCTTTTACTTTCAAGCTCACATCATCAGCATGCCGATATTTCAACTCATCATCTTTTATCGTGTTGAACCCTAAGCGATATTTAACTGTTCCTTTATCGATGGCATACGCTAAACCTGCATAAAGTTCGGAAGACATGAAAAATATTGTCAAGCCGTAACTTTCTTTCAATACTTGCAATGCTTCAAGCCGATTCATATTTGCAGGAATGATATACTTATCTAAAGCAATGTCCGGAATGTTCGTATTCAGACTTATATCCGTGTCCTTTATCAGATAACTCAACACCTCTTTTAAGTTGGTTTTGCCCCACGTTTTAGTTTCGCAGGAGCTTCGCAACAAAAATTCGTATCCTTCGCATTCGATTTCGAGCGGTGTTCTGTAATTTACCCTATAAATGAAACCTTCGTACTCTAAGCGCAAATCATCGTTATAACCCAACCATACTTTTATTTTGTCGCCGCGATT
Organism: Paludibacteraceae bacterium; assembly: GCA_036744815.1. Classification (GTDB taxonomy): domain Bacteria; phylum Bacteroidota; class Bacteroidia; order Bacteroidales; family Paludibacteraceae; genus H1. The sequence goes on along the minus strand of DAIOHI010000579.1, from coordinate 110 downwards.
GAATTGACGCGCCATTTGAACGCTTTCAAAGGCTTGTTTGTCTTTGTATGTCAACCGTGCGGAAGTAGGAATTATTATTTTGCAGGACGAATTGATTTTGAAAATATCTT
>DAIOHI010000578.1:0-1730 GCA_036744815.1 Paludibacteraceae bacterium | reverse complement strand
GCATTTTGGAAGAAAGTAAATAGTTTACAGTAAGCAGTAAGCAGTAAGCGGAGGAAATTCCTGTAACTTCGTCTAACTTCTGTAACTTCCTAATTGTTAGTTATTAATTGTTAGTTGTTAATTATAAATACATGGATAGAAAATTTTTAAAATATATTTCTTTCGGATTGTTGCTGCTGCTAATGCTGGTGCTTGCCGTGGCAACGATTGTAGAAAAACTTCAAGGGACGGAAAAGGCGGTCGAGCTGATTTACGGAGCATGGTGGTTTGTTGTGCTTTGGGGCGTTGCGGCTTTGGCGATGCTGGCTTGCATTATTGTACAAAAACTTTACCTCAAACTGCCTTCATTTTTACTGCATCTTTCTTTTGTGATCATTCTACTCGGAGGTTTTGTAACTTATATGTGGGGCGAACGAGGCATGATGCACATGCGTCAGAACGATATTCACAATTATTTTGTGTCGGAAGATGGTACGAGGCGAGTGCAAATGCCATTCAACGTTAAAATGCTTTATTTCGATATCGTTTATCATGATGGGACAAAGCATGCTGCTGATTACCGCAGTTTTGTAATGGTTGACGAGCAGATTCATCAGATTTCGATGAATAAGATATTCAAGCGTTCGGGTTATCGAATCTATCAGATGGACTACGACAGCGACGAGATGGGTGCGACTTTTATGGTAAGCCACGATCCTTGGGGAGTGGGCATTACTTATAGCGGTTATCTGCTTCTGGGCATCGTTATGTTGTGGCTGCTGTTTCTACGCATTGGATGGAAGGGAGTGATTTATACATTTGTTCCTACGGTTTTGGTTTGGGTGTATATCTCGCAAATTAATCCGATGACGCCTATTCTGCGCACACCTATGTTGGCAACGCACGTGTCGGTGATAATGGTGGCTTACGCCTTGCTGTTGTTTGTAGCGATTACGGGCATTGTGGGCTTGTGTTCGAAGAAGCAGAGCGAACGTTTTTATGCTCTGAATTCAAAGTTGCTTTATCCTGCTTTATTTCTGCTTACTGCCGGAATATTTATCGGCGCTGTGTGGGCAAATATCTCCTGGGGACGTTATTGGGGTTGGGATGCTAAGGAAACATGGGCGTTGATAACGATGCTGCTCTATTCATTTCCGATGCACAGCAAGAACTTGCCTTTCTTCCAAAACAGGAAAAATTTTCATCTTTTCTGCTCTTTGGCATTCTTAACTGTGGCTATGACCTTTTTCGGAGTTACTTACCTGCTGGGAGGAATACATGCTTATGTGAATTAAGAATTGACAACTAATAATTAATAACTAACAACTAATAGTTATTAATTAGCTAAAAAATTGGTTTGTTGTATTATGTCCGGTTTCGCAATTTATAAATCGCGAAACTAGTCATAGATTCTTTTTACTTTTCCCAATATCTTGTTCTTAAATAATTAATTAAGTCTTTATATTCCTTTTTGTCAATGTTTTGTAGAAAAATCTCAGGAGAGATAATTTTATACTTTGTATTATCTTTCAAATGATTTTTCCATGTGGTCTCCATGTCTGCACCGCTGCATTTATATTCTTTATATAACAAGTCCTTGTTTTCGCTTGGAATAATATGCAAATGAAGGTAATTCAGAGCTTTTATTGTTTCTGTTCTTTCATTATTAATCATTTGTTCAGCCCATAACGTTTGTCGCATCAGTTGATAAAAAGGCTCGAAATAATAACAATCGTGATTTTCTGATCTTA
>DAIOHI010000577.1:0-1746 GCA_036744815.1 Paludibacteraceae bacterium | reverse complement strand
AACTCATCTTTTTTCAGTCCGGTTCCAATAAAGCCTTCTTCATAGTTGACATAAAGCTTTTCGTTGGCTTCAATAACCTTCGTAGCCACAATGGTTTCGAAATTGCGTATTTCGGTGCGGCGCGGAAAGTTCTTGCCATATTTCGTTTTCAATCCTTCGTACCAAGCAATGGTGTAATCAACGATATTGGCTAAATAATGATTGGTTTCGTCGATTTTTTTCTGAATGCTTATCAAGGTATCGTTCGCTTTGTCGGCATCGAACTTGGTGATTCGCATCATTTTTATTTCGAGCAAACGAAGGATATCTTCGCGTCGTACATCGCGGACAAAATCTTTTTTGAAAGGCTCCAAACGTTTGTCGATATGCGCCACAACTTCGTCCTGCGAAGTACTCTCTTCGAAAGCCTTATCTTTATAAATACGATTTTCGATAAATATCTTTTCGAGCGAAGTATAGAACAGTTGTTCAAGCAGCTCGTTTTTTTGTATTTCGAGTTCCAGCTTCAGCAAGTCGAGTGTGTGTTCGCAGCTGACGCGAAGCATTTCGCTTACGCCCATAAAGCGCGGCTTCTTATCGTGAATCACGCAGCAGTTGGGCGATATGCTGATTTCGCAGTCGGTAAAGGCGTAGAGCGCGTCGATGGTTTTGTCCGACGAAGCGCCGGCTTGTAAATGCACCAATATCTCAACATTTGCCGAAGTATTGTCGTCCACCTTACGGATTTTTATTTTACCTTTTTCGCTGGCTTTAATGATGGATTCGATCAGTTTCGACGTGTTCGAGCTGTAAGGAATTTCAGTTATAACAAGGGTTTTGTTATCCAACTTGCTGATTTTAGCCCGTATTTTTACCGCGCCGCCGCGTTCGCCGTCGTTGTAGCGGCTTACGTCAATGGAACCTCCTGTTTGAAAATCGGGATAAAGTTCAAAATCTTCGCCTCGCAAGTGAGCGACGCAAGCCTCTATCAATTCGTTAAAATTGTGGGGAAGGATGCGCGAATTCAAACCGACAGCGATACCTTCTACGCCTTGCGCAAGCAAGAGCGGGAATTTTACCGGTAAAGCTATCGGCTCCTTATTCCGTCCGTCGTATGAAAGTTTCCACTCCGTTGTTTTCGGGTTAAAAACCGTGTCGATAGCAAATTTCGACAGACGTGCTTCAATATAACGTGGAGCTGCCGCGCCGTCGCCTGTAAGGATATTTCCCCAGTTTCCCTGACAATCAATAAGCAAATCCTTTTGCCCGAGCTGCACCAGTGCATCGCCAATGGAAGCGTCGCCGTGTGGGTGAAACTGCATAGTGTGTCCCACAACGTTCGCTACTTTGTTGTAGCGACCGTCGTCCAAGCGTTTCATCGAGTGCAGAATACGACGCTGAACAGGTTTCAATCCGTCGTAAATATCGGGCACGGCACGTTCCAAAATAACGTATGAGGCATAGTCCAAAAACCAATTTTGGTACATGCCCGAAAGATGGTGTTTTACCGTGCTGTCGCTAATTTTCGGAACCTTGTAAGCTGAGTGTGCATCGTCAGTCATTTCATCATTCGATTCGGAGACTTCGTTTCCTAGGTTCTCCGCCTCGTTTTCAACTTCATTTAATTCGTCTTTGCTCATATTATTATTCGAAAATTTTATGCTTGTTTTCTGGGAATGTCTCGCCGCAATTGCATCTGGAAAGATAGTGATTCAAATAGCAGAAGCCAGTTTTCCGCATGCAAATGTACATAAAAAAAGATAATTT
>DAIOHI010000576.1:0-1748 GCA_036744815.1 Paludibacteraceae bacterium | reverse complement strand
GTCACTTCCACTTTGTGTTGGGACAAGAATTGTAAAAGTTTGTGTTGACTCTCGTATCAAGTAGAAAAAATGTTAATATATTGATAGCAGAAGCGATTAAATACGCTCTTTTTTGTAGCTTGGCACAAATTTATTAATTTTAATAAAACTAACTAAGGAATTAAAACTTGCGAAACGAAAGTAAAGTAAGTTATTTTTCTAAACAATAAACGATTATGAAAAAAAGAATTGCAATTTTAGGTCTATTGGCTTCTTTTGTTTTTGTGCTGAATGCGCAAAAATTCGCTATGGTCGATATGGAATATATTATGAAAAATATTCCCTCGTATGAAACTGCAAACGAACAGCTGAATCAGATTTCAAAAAAATGGCAATCCGAAGTGGAAGCCAAAATGGAAGAAGTTCAAGCTTTGTATAAAAATTATCAAACCGAGTTGGTTTTTATGTCGGAAGATATGAAAGTGAAACGCGAGGAAGAAATTATTGCTAAAGAAAAGGCGGCTCAGGAGTTGAAACGTTCTTATTTTGGTACCGACGGTGAACTTTACAAAAAACGGGAAAGTTTAATGAAACCTATTCAAGATGAGGTTTTTACTGCTATTCAGGAAATATCCAAAGATAAAGGTTTAGACTTGATTCTTGATAAAAGCTCGGCTATGAGTGTTATTTTTACATCTCCGAAAATCGACGTAAGTGATGAGGTGCTTCAAAAATTGGGTTATTCAAAATAATTTATTTATTTTTGCGCCTTCTATTTACGATGTTATAACAGAAAAATAATAAAACAAACTAAAAATTAATCATGTTGAAGAAATTTGCTTTAGTGATATTGTGTTCACTTCCAATGGTTTTAATGGCTCAAGAAAAATTGGGACATATTAATTCTCAAGACGTTATTTCGCAGATGCCTGAGGTTCAAACTATCCAAAATACATTGAATGAACTACAAACTCAATGGGAAGACCAACTGCTGAAAATGCGTGAAGAGTATTATGCTAAAATAAAAGAGTATCAAGAAAAACAAGCTACGATGCCCGAAAGCATTAAAGAAGCTCGTCAGAGTGAAATTGTAGAAATCGAACAACGTATTACTACTTTCAATCAACAGGCAACTACCGATTTACAAAAGAAACAACAAGAACTTTTCGAACCGGTAATCCAAAAGGTACGTAAGGCGATTAATGAAGTGGGAGCTGAAAATAATTATACTTATATTTTCGATTTGGGAATGCAAAGTATCGTTTATCAGTCACCAAAAGCGAACGACATTACCCCTCTTGTTAAAAAGAAATTGGATTTGAAATAATTCAGAACAAAAGCTAAAATAAAAAGCCTCGGAAATAAATTTTTCGAGGCTTTTTATTATTTAAGAAGATTATATTATAGCAAATTACTCGCCAATTCTGATAGATAACTTCTTTCGCCTTTTACCAAGTTTACGTGAGCGAAAATATCTTGTCCTTTCATTCTGTCGATCAGGTAAACCAAACCATTGGAGAACATATCCAAGTAAGGAGAGTCGATTTGCTGTATATCTCCTGTGAGTACGATTTTAGTTCCTTCGCCTGCTCGTGTAATAATCGTTTTTACTTCGTGAGGAGTCAGATTTTGCGCTTCATCAACAATGAAATAAGTTTCACTCAGGCTTCGTCCGCGTATGTAAGCCAGCGCCTCAATCACCAATTGATTGTTACGCTGCAATTCATCCAAAATACGAATTTCTTTTCCTTGATATGAGAAGTTATGCT
>DAIOHI010000575.1:0-1753 GCA_036744815.1 Paludibacteraceae bacterium | reverse complement strand
GCTTCTATATTTTTGGGCAATGGAATAACTGTATGCAAATGCTCTTTCTCCACTCCTACTCCCATGCAAATAGCTTCTATTTTGTCCGTTCCGGCAGAGTCCTGACCGCCCGTCATACCTGTTGTTTCGTTGTCGGAAATAACAATCAGCATATTCGAATTGGAATTTACCGCATCCAGTAAGCCTGTAATGCCCGAATGCGTAAAAGTTGAATCGCCTATCACGGCAACCGAAGGAAACAAACCTCCGTCGGCAGCGCCTTTCGCCATAGTGATAGACGCGCCCATATCCACGCAAGTATCGATAGCGCGAAAAGGCGGCAAAGCACCCAAAGTGTAACAACCGATATCGCTGAAAACCTTCGAATCGGGATATTCCTTCAACACCTCATTCAGTGCCGTATATACATCGCGATGCCCGCAACCCGCACACAAAGCAGGCGGGCGTGCTACTAAATTTTGATTTGGCGTGGATTCTTCTTTCGAAGCAAGTCCTAAAGCGATACGAACATTGTCGGGAGTTAGTTCACCTACGCGAGGCAGTTCGCCACTCAAACGTCCTTTCACCTTGCATCCACCATCGTCGAGCAATCCTCTCAACTGTTCTTCTATAAAAGGCTGACCGTCTTCCAGAATTAATATTTCGTCGCAATGCTCTGCCATTTCACGAATCAACTGAGTCGGAAGCGGATATTGCGATATTTTCAACAATGTGCGTTCACATCCTTCGGGATAATTTTCCATCAAATAATTGTAAGCGATGCCGCAAGCAATAACAGCTTGTTTACTTCCTTTTTTATATAAATTAAAAACGGATGAGAAAGAGTCATTTTCCAATTCAGGCTGTGCAGCAAGCACTTCGAGGTAGCGACGGCGTGCATTAACAGGCAATAATACCCAACGCGATTTATCTTCGGGAAAATGTATTTTGTTCTCATCTCTGATTGGAGATGTATTTATCACCGCACGCGAATGCGAAAGCCGCGTTGTGATACGCATCAACACAGGCAATTGATAACGCTCCGAAAAATCGAAGGCATAACGCGTCATGTCATAGGCTTCTTGCTGAGTAGATGGCTCGAAGATAGGTGTAAAGGCAAACTTGCCGTAAAAGCGCGAATCCTGCTCGTTCTGAGACGAGTGCATTGATGGATCATCCGCTACCAGCACAAGCAAGCCGCCGTTCGTGCCCGTCATTGAAGAATTGATGAAAGCATCGGCAGCAACATTTAATCCCACATGCTTCATGCATACAAGCGAACGTTTACCGATATAGGACATTCCAAGAGCAGCTTCCATCGCCGTTTTCTCGTTCACGCACCATTTGCGGTGGATATTCCTTTCCTCTGCAAGAGGCGATTCTTGGATGTATTCGGTTATTTCGGTCGACGGCGTACCGGGATAGGCATAAACGCCCGAAATTCCGGCGTGTAATGCAGCCAAAGCAACTGCTTGATTTCCGAGCAGTAATATTTTATTATCTTTCATAGGCTGAGAAGTTCAATGTTCAATATTGAAAGTTCAAAGTGTTTGTTCTCTAAAATTAGATATATCATCGCTTTGTGGTTTGTAAACGCACTCGCTCTCTTTTGCTTAAATAAAAGTCTTCATTCTTGCCTTGACTCATTGACGCTCATTCGTCAACTAGTCAAGATAAAGCAAATATTTATGTCGCATTAAGGCTTTTTTTCAAAAATGACAAAGTTACAACTTTATCGCAGAATTTAATAGAAGAATAAAATTGTCCATTAATT
>DAIOHI010000574.1:0-1774 GCA_036744815.1 Paludibacteraceae bacterium | reverse complement strand
GGAGAAGCGATGATCATCAGAAAAGGCGGACAAATTCAATTTGACATGATTCGTCCTGCTGAAAAGAAGCTGACTCCTTGTTCATTCGAACGCATTTATTTCTCGCGAGGCAGCGATCTGGATATTTACAAAGAACGGAAACAGCTTGGTTTTTCTTTAGCCCGTCCCATTCTCAAAGCCGTGAACGATGAAGTGGATAATACGGTTTTTTCATTTATTCCCAACACGGCGGAAGTAGCTTTCTACGGAATGGTGGACGGCGTAAAATCGCTTACAAATAAAACTCCGCATACCGAAAAGGTGCTGATCAAGGATATCAAACTCCGCACTTTTATTTCGCAAAACAAAGAACGGAATGATTTAGCGGCTCACGTTTATGACATCACTTATGGTTCGATACGACGTGGAAAAGTGGATAATTTGGTTGCAATTGAAGATTCCATTGTTCGGGGAACAACCTTGAAACAAAGTATTTTGAAAATACTCAACCGTTTGGAACCAAAGAAAATTGTTATTGTATCGTCGTCGCCACAAGTGCGCTATCCCGATTATTACGGTATCGACATGTCGCGAATGAGCGAATTTTGCGCATTCAGAGCCGCCATTCAACTATTGAAAGAAACGGGACGGCAATCCATTATCGAAAGTGTATATCAAAAATCGAAAGAGCAGGAAAACTTAGAGGTTGAGAACATTGTGAACCACGTAAAGGAAATATACGCTCCTTTTAGCGCGGAGGAAATTTCGCAGCAAATAGTAAAAATGCTGACTCCAGCCGAAGTCGATTGTCCGGTAGAATTAGTTTATCAAACTATCGAAGGCTTACACGAAGCTTGCCCAAATCATAAAGGAGACTGGTATTTTTCGGGCAACTACCCTACCCCTGGTGGAAATAAGTTGGTAAACAAAGCATTTATCAATTATTACGAAGGAAAGGAAATGCAAGCGACAATATAAAAATAAACAATCTCTTAATACCAATATTCCGGAATTTCTTTCTTCTTTTTCTTCTTTTCCGGAAAGAAAAACACCGGTCTTATATAAAACATAGGAGTCCAGCTTCCATTTATATTGGCATAATCGACACCGACTGCCATACCGAACCAATCGAAGATTTTTAACACAGCACCTCCACCAACACTTCGCTTAGGATAAAAATCGGGCGTATTATAAGGTAAATAACCTCCGTAAGTATATTGCCCGTTGGCTTGCAGTGTAAGCCAATCGTTTACCTGATAGGACAGTCCGGCTCGCAGATTGACAAAATAATTTGGAGTCATGGGAGTGATAATTCCATCGTAAAAACTCCCGATGCTTGGTGAGCCATACAACGATAATTTATCGTTAATATTCCAGTTGAAGCGCAATCCGCCCATTGTCAGATTATCAAATCCCCCTTGAGGAGATATAAATCCATTACCCGATATTGAAAAATCAGGCGTTTGAAACAAGGCTGTCTTAGGCGGAAGAAATTTTATCTCTGGTTTGGAATCGCTAAAATATGTCGGATCAAAATCGTAAGGACTGAAAAAAAGACTTCTTCGGAAGGCATAATCGGCTTCGAATTGAGGCTCGGCTTCAAGCAGCAAGTCATTTAATACTTTTTCGTCAAATTCATTAGTCTTTATTGCTGCCGAGTCGGCAAGTATTTCTATTTCCTGCGCTGTAATCGGCATTGATACAACTATGGATAAAAACAATGTGCAGTAGTATTGTTTCATTAGCTGAGCAGCTTTAGATTATGTTTCGCAAATGTGTAAAATATATCCCAAAA
>DAIOHI010000573.1:1067-1793 GCA_036744815.1 Paludibacteraceae bacterium | reverse complement strand
AATACCGATATTGCCCCCACTTATGCCGATTGGCTTGCGTTGGGCTTTGCTTTAGCTTCGGAGTTTGGAGAGGGCGGACGGGCTTACTACCATCATTTAAGTAGCTATTATGCCAATTATAACAGCGACGAAACAGATAAACAATATACAAATTGCCTACGCTCGCGCAGTAGCGGCGTAACGATTAAAACTTTTTTCCAATTAGCTAAAAACGCAGGTGTAAATATAAACACAAACGACATTCCGCAGGAAGAAATAGAACTGATGCACCGCTTTTACAACTACGAGATAAAAGACGGTAAAATAAAAGTAAGCATCCCACGCACGGAATTTATAGATTTGTTGTTACGCCTCAATTATTACCGTTACAATATACAGGACAGCGCGAACGCTTTTATTACCATAACCAATGGTCGCGTATCGGTTACCAACGAAACCGAAATGATTTACGCCGTAGAAGATTACATCCGCGATTTGCCTGATAGAGCCGTAGAAAAGAAAACACAGAAAGGCGACGAAATAACCATCGAACATTATACCATTACGCCCGAACTTATCCGTAAAGGTTTGATTAACGGCGTTCAAAATCTCGCAGGCAAAAACTTGGATTTTCTTCGTTCGCGATCTGAATTTGTTTTTCTCCGCGATTTGGAAAAAACGAAATACCTCTATTTCAATAATCAGATTGTGGAAATTACGCCCGAAGGCATTAAGTCACTTCAATAT
>DAIOHI010000573.1:707-1054 GCA_036744815.1 Paludibacteraceae bacterium | reverse complement strand
GCCTTGTGTGGGAATCTTCCATTATCGACTTCGATTTCGAATACACCGAAAAGAAAGGAGATTTCGAAGATTTTTTCGAGAAAATAACCGGAACCGATGAACTTCGTAAACAGTCGCTTATGTCAGCACTTGGCTATCTGATGCACGATTATTACGACTACGATTTGCGGGCTATCTTCCTTACCGACGTAAACCCCGATTTCGAAGTCCGGGCGGGCGGTACCGGAAAAGGCATTTTAGGCAAATCGCTCATGCAGATGCTCAACCGACGGAAGAAAGAAGATACTACCTATATTTCGCTCAATGGTGCGGATTTTAAAAGCTACGACGAACGCCGCTACAGCCGT
>DAIOHI010000573.1:0-672 GCA_036744815.1 Paludibacteraceae bacterium | reverse complement strand
ACAGTTACTACATATTGAAGATGCCTCAAAAAAATTCAACCCCGAAGATTTGGTAAACGATATTACCGACGGCGTTTTTGTCCGAAAGATGTACGCCGATCCATTCGTTAAGTACATTAAGATAATGATTTCGATGAACTTTTCTATTGACTTCGACAATCCCACAACCCGCCGTCGCGCCTTTGTTTTTGAACTGACTAACTATTTTTCCGACAAATACCGTCCGTCCGACGAATACGAAAAATGGTTTTTCGGTAAGGATTGGGATGCAACGGATTGGAATCAGTTCTATAGTTTTATGATACGTTGCTGTATGGTGTTTATCACAAAAGGACTGATAGCAAGCAAGGAGCTGAACTACGGAAACCGTGTATTGGTTGAGAATACCGATAAAGATTTTGTTGCGTGGTTTGCCGATCAGATAGATGCTTACAAAGCACTTGAGGATGAACACGAATTTGTAAAAGATAACTTGTTTCTCAGCTTTACCGAAAAATACCCGGATGCACTTTCAGCTTACAAAAAACAACGTCCGAAGTTTACAGAATGGTGCCAAACTTACTGCCGGCTTAAATCTGTCCGCTATTGCGAAATACGCAGTACAAACGACTTATTTATTATCTATCCGTCGGCTCAAACATTAGCCAAAGCAAAACAACAAAAGAATAAGTT
>DAIOHI010000572.1:0-1803 GCA_036744815.1 Paludibacteraceae bacterium | reverse complement strand
TCGTCGTCAAATTCCTCAGCGTAAATATGTGAATGAGTATCAATCATTTTAAAATCAGAAAGAAGAAGAAAAGGTGATGATATTATAATTTTCTACCTTCATCACTCCCATTCTATCGTTGCAGGTGGTTTGGAGCTGATGTCGTAAACCACGCGATTGACACCTTTTACTTTATTGATAATTTCATTGGAGATTTTTGCTAAAAAGTCGTAAGGCAGATGCGCCCAATCAGCCGTCATCGCGTCGGTGGATGTCACAGCGCGTAAAGCCACGGCATTTTCATAAGTCCTTTCATCGCCCATCACTCCTACCGATTGTACCGGAAGCAGAATCACACCGGCTTGCCAAACGCGATCGTAAAGATTCCAATCACGAAGACCGTTGATAAAAATATCGTCGGCATCTTGCAATATACGAACCTTTTCGGGAGTAATTTCGCCCAAAATACGAACCGCTAATCCGGGTCCGGGAAAAGGATGACGTTTTATCAAATGATGCATCATGCCTAATTCGCTACCTACACGGCGCACTTCATCTTTGAACAGCAAACGAAGTGGTTCGCAAAGTTTCAGATTCATTTTTTCGGGCAATCCACCAACATTATGATGCGATTTAATTACCGTTCCGGTAATGGAAAGTGACTCGATGATATCGGGATAAATAGTCCCTTGAGCCAACCATTTTACATCTTTTATTTTGTGCGCTTCGTCGTCGAACACATCGATAAATCCCGCACCGATAATCTTACGTTTTTTCTCCGGTTCGCTCACACCTTCCAAGGCTTTATAAAAACGTTCACGCGCATTTACTCCAATTACGTTTAATCCCAAATGTTCGTAATCGCGCATTACGGTTTCAAATTCATTTTTTCGAAGCAAACCGTGATCAACAAATACACAAGTCAGGTTCTTACCGATGGCTTTATTCAACAACACGGCAGCTACTGACGAATCCACTCCGCCCGAAAGTGCCAACACCACTTTATCATTTTTCAACTGTGCGCGCAATTCTTTTACCGTACTTTCAACAAAAGATGCCGGCGACCAATCGCGTTTACATCCGCAAATGGACAGAAAATTTTCGAGCAGCAGCATTCCGTCAAGTGTATGGAAAACTTCGGGGTGAAATTGCACAGCCCAAGTGGCTTCATCCTCTACACGATAAGCCGCAATTTTCACACTGTCGGTACTAGCTATTACTTTGAAGGACGAAGGTACTTCGGTTATGCTGTCTCCGTGCGACATCCAAATTTGAGCTCCCGAAACAATCCCTTTGAACAACTCGTCGGAAGTATCGACATAAGACAGATTTGCCCGTCCGTATTCACGCGATCCGGCAGATTCAACCTTTCCGCCCGAAGAGTGAGCTATAAATTGCGCTCCATAACAGATTCCCAGAACAGGAAATTTGCCACGGATGTCACTTAAATCCACTTGAAAAGCATTCGGATCATAAACCGAATAAGGGCTTCCGGAAAGGATTACTCCTTTTATATTACTCCTGTCTTCCGGAAATTTATTATAAGGTAATATCTCACAATATTCGTTTAATTCGCGAAGGCGACGACCTATCAACTGGGTAGTTTGTGAACCAAAATCGAGAATGATTATTTTTTCCATTTTGTGCGGATAAAGATATTGGGGTTATTTCTTAAAATCGACACAAAAGTAAGAAAAATAGCAGGATTTGCAAATAAAAAAGGCAGTAGCAAAACAACAAAAGAAACGCATTTAATAAATTATGTTGGAAAAATCAGAAGCTTAAACATTAACACAAATAAATATTTGAGTCAATCCGAGGCTC
>DAIOHI010000571.1:0-1805 GCA_036744815.1 Paludibacteraceae bacterium | reverse complement strand
GCGTTCTTCCTCGAAGCATTGCGACAAAGCAGGCTTTCCTCAATGCCATGACTTTAGATATCGCAATGGGAGGCTCAACCAATACCATTCTTCACCTATTGGCAATAGCGCATGAAGCTGAAGTTGATTTCACGATGGATGATATTGATGCCCTTTCGCGGAAAGTGCCTTGCATCTGCAAAGTAGCACCCAACACCGATAAGTATCATATTCAAGATGTGAATCGTGCTGGTGGAATTCTCGGTATATTGAATGAATTGAGTAAAGGAAACTTGGTTGATACTTCAGTATATCGGGTAGATGGAATGACTTTGCAAGAAGCGATGGCGAAATTTACCAATTACCAATTACCATCTACTATTTACCATTCCGCTCCCGGCAATCAATTTAATTTGGTGATGGGTTCGCAGAATAGTCTTTATAAAGAATTGGATAGCGACCGGACAAATGGTTGCATTCGCGATTTGGAGCATGCTTATACCAAAGATGGCGGTTTAGCTATTCTAAAAGGAAACATTGCGCAGGACGGATGTGTTATAAAAACAGCCGGTGTGGATGAAAGTATCTGGAAATTTACAGGGAAAGCAAAAGTATTTACTTCGCAGGATTCGGCTTGCGACGGCATCCTTCGAGGAAAAGTTGTAGCGGGCGATGTGGTTGTTATTACTCACGAAGGTCCGAAGGGCGGACCGGGGATGCAGGAAATGCTCTATCCGACTTCTTATATCAAATCGCGGCACTTAGGAAAAGAATGTGCTTTGATTACTGACGGACGCTTTTCGGGTGGCACTTCGGGCTTATCCATCGGACACGTTTCACCCGAAGCGGCAGCAGGTGGTAATATCGGATTGTTGCAGGACGGCGACATTATTGAGATAGATATTCCAAATCGCTCTATCAATGTAAAGCTAAGCAATGAAGAACTATCCGAAAGAAGAAAAACGGAAGAAGCGCGAGGCAAGGATGCTTTCAAACCGAAAGATAGAAATCGAGTCGTTTCGAAAGCACTGCAGGCTTATGCAAGTTTGGTGAGTTCGGCGGACAAAGGTGCGGTAAGGATGATATAGATCCAGCCCCCTAAATCCCCCTCAAGGGGACTTGAATAGAACACGGATGACGCAGATTTTACAGATGAATACGGATTTTATATTTGTTGTTTATTTATCTGAATTATCAATGAGCTTTTAATGGAGCACAGATAAAACCGATTAAACGGATTAAACGGATATTCACAGCTATATTTTCAATAACCACTATGAGTCTATTACATAAAGAAACAACATCCGTTATTATAAACGCTTTTTACAAAGTGTATAATACTTTGGGATATGGTTTTTTAGAAAGAGTTTATCAAAACGCATTATATTTAGAATTGGTATCTCAAGGTTTCGATTGTAAAGCGCAACATAAAATAGATGTTTATTATATGAATCAAAAGGTCGGAGAGTATTATGCAGACCTGGTTATTGACGATTGTGTTATTTTAGAGCTAAAGGCATGTGATTCTTTATGCGAGGAACATGAATTTCAATTGATAAATTATCTGAAAGCAACTGATATGGAAGTCGGACTATTGCTAAATTTTGGACGAAGTCCGGAATATAAGAGAAAAATTTTTACGAATACGAATAAAGAAAATATTAACCGCTGAGATCTGCCTAATCGGCGTCATCAGCGTTCAATCTCATTATTTATGAAAACAACAGGAAGCGAAGCATTGATGCAATCGCTAATACAAGAAGGTGTTGATACGATTTTCGGATATCCGGGTGGGGCGATTATGCCCGTTTTTGATGCGCTTTACG
>DAIOHI010000570.1:0-1808 GCA_036744815.1 Paludibacteraceae bacterium | reverse complement strand
CTCAATACAGCTATGTTGGCTCTGCATGGGCTGCTTTTGCCTGCTTTTTTATAATCATGCTGCTATCCTATTTCGTAGGGCAAAAACACATGCGCATCGATTACGATTTAAAGTCGATAGGACTCTATACTTTGGTTGCTTTGGTGCTTTATGCGGCTTCATTTTTGGTCGATACGCCTTATCTATTTATCAATTACACGTACAAAACAATTTTGTTGGCAGCTTTTGTTTTGTTAATGATAAAACGCGATTTACCACTGCATCAATTACCGATAGTAAAACGTTTTTTCGATAAAAAATAACGCTTTTTTTCAAGAATCAATCAATAAAACGCCTTATTATTCTCGCAGTTTAACAAAAGAGATAGAAAATTTGTGGTATTTTTTTGTATTTTTGTGGAGGAGGCATTTTCTCCTCCCCTATCAAAAACAATAAATCACTACAAGATGAAGCTTTTATTAATCAGTAATTCCACCAATCCCGGAGAAGCATATTTGGATTATCCGAAACATGAAATAAAGAAATTTTTAGGCGACAATCCGGTTGAAGCACTTTTTATTCCCTATGCAGCCGTAACATTTTCTTATGATGACTACGAAGAAAAAGTGAACAATCGTTTTTCGGAAATCGGACATCGGGTTGTCAGCATCCACCATTTCGCCGATCCGCTGAAAGCCGTAAAAGAAGCCAAAGCCATTATTGTGGGTGGTGGAAATACATGGAAATTAGTGCGGATGATGCACGACAAAGGAATAATTTCCGCAATTCGCGAAAAAGCATTTGCCGGAACACCTTATATCGGATGGAGCGCCGGTTCGAACGTGGCTTGTCCCACACTTCGCACCACAAACGATATGCCTATTGTGGATCCAAAAACTTTTGAAACTTGTAATCTGCTTCCTTTTCAAATAAATCCGCATTACCTTGATGCGCATCCCGAAAACCATGGCGGCGAAACACGCGAACAACGAATTGAAGAGTTTATTACTGAAAATCCAGACGTATATGTTGTTGGATTACGCGAAGCAACTATGCTATATTACGAAGACGGCAAATTGAGTCTAATAGGCAAGCGAAATATCCGAGTTTTCAAATTCGGACAAGAAGCGCAGGAATTAAGCGAAAAGGATAATCTCAATTTCTTGCTCGAAGATTAAATTGAAATCTAAAAAAACACAAACAAAACTAAACAGACAAAACAAGTAGCTTTTTATTCTGTTTTAAAAGGCAGTTATTTCTTAATCCCACCAAAAGCAACTTTTTCTTGTGATACTGAAACAATAAGTCTTAAAATAGAAAAAATCAAATTCATTAATTTTTTAATAATTAAAACTCGATTTTTATGAAGAAACTTTTTTTTGCAACATTTTTAAGTGTTTTATTTATTCTGCCCGCATGCAGTTCAGCTGAATCGAAACCTACGACGACAAAATCAACGTCGGAAGTTGTGATCGAAAACATTATGAGCCGTCGCAGCATTAGAGCTTACAAAGCCGCTCCGATTGCTCAAGATACGATCGATCTGATTCTTAAAACAGCTATCAACGCGCCAAGCGCAAACAACAAACAACCTTGGGAAGTTAGAGTAGTTCAAAATCCGGAAGTTTTAAGTCAAATTAAGGCTCTTAACGAAAGAGGATTCTACGATGCACCTGTAGTGATTGTTATCGCTTGCGACACAAACAATCCTTTTGGAGCTTTCGACAGCGGATTGCTGACGCAAAACATCTTGCTTACAGCCGAATCATTAGGGTTGGGAACTTGTGCTTTAGGCGGTCTTGCTCGCACCTTAGTGACTCCCGAAGCAA
>DAIOHI010000569.1:0-1812 GCA_036744815.1 Paludibacteraceae bacterium | reverse complement strand
ATGATTGAAGGCGATTTGCGTCCCAAACAAAAGGTGGTAGTTATCGAAGATTTGGTTTCTACCGGCGGAAGCAGTTTAAAAGCTGTGGAAGCTATTCGTAACGATGGTTCGGAAGTGTTGGGCATGATGGCGATTTTCACTTATGGATTTCCTGTTGCCGAAGAAAAGTTCAAAAAAGCGAAGGTAAAACTTACAACGCTTTGTAATTATGATGCTGTGCTTAATGAAGCTTTAGCAACGAACTACATTTCGGAAGGTGATCTTGATGAACTGAAAAAATGGCGCAAAAGTCCCGAAACATGGACTCCTAGCTAACATAGGTAGAATTAAAGAAAAATCTAAAAACAGACAGATGACAACATACGAAAGCGATATAAAAACCATTTCTTCGAACGAAGAGGTGGTTTTTAATATTCTCAGTGATTTAAATAATCTTCAAAAGATAAAGGAAAAATTTCCTGAAAACGATGTCGTGAGCGGAATGCAATTCGACTCGGACAGATGTTCGTTTCAAGCTCCTGTCGTGGGGAAAATAAGCTTTCGGATTACATCGCGCGAACCGAATAAGCAAATTGCGTTGACACTCGAAAATTCGCCGATGGAAGCGAATGCTTGGATATATCTCGCTCCTATTTCGCAAGATGAAACGGAATTGAAACTGGCATTAAGCGCAGATCTTCCGCCGATGGTAAAAATGATGGCGGACAAAAAAATAAAAGAAGGAATTAATGTGCTTGCCGAAAAATTAGCGGAAGCATTAAGTGTTTGATGTTTATTATTCAAAAAGCTTTGAATTTTAAGCCTTAAACCTTAAACACAAGTTAGTATGAAACTTTGGGAAAAAAACACGCAATTAAACGATAAAATCGAACGATTTACTGTCGGACGCGATCGTGAAATGGATCTCTATTTGGCAAAATACGATGTGTTAGGTTCTTTGGCGCATATCCGAATGCTGGAGTCGGTTGGACTTTTAGAAAAGAAAGATTTATCAGCATTAACTGAAGAACTTAAAAGTGTTTACAGTCAAGCGAAAGAGGGAAACTTCACAATCGAAGAAGGTATTGAAGATGTTCATTCGCAAGTGGAATTGATGCTTACCCGAAAGCTTGGTGATTCGGGCAAAAAAATCCATAGCGGACGTTCGCGGAACGATCAGGTTTTGTTGGATTTAAAGCTTTTTACCCGCGCTGAAATCGAGAAAACAGCCCATTGTGTTTCGGAACTTTTCGAAGTACTTATTGAACAAAGCGAACGCTACAAAAATATACTGCTTCCCGGATATACGCATCTTCAAATTGCCATGCCTTCGTCCTTCGGGCTTTGGTTTGGAGCTTATGCCGAAAGTTTAGCTGACGATCTTCAACTTTTGCTTGCAGCATGGAAAATAACCAATCGGAATCCGCTTGGCTCGGCTGCCGGATATGGCTCGTCTTTTCCGCTTAACCGTCAGATGACGACTGACTTGCTTGGTTTCGATTCGATGAATCACAATGTTGTATATGCGCAAATGGGACGCGGAAAAACCGAGCGCATTGTTGCTTCGGCTTTAGCGGGAATAGCAGCAACGATTTCAAAGATGGCTTTCGACGCTTGCATGTTCAGTTCGCAAAACTTCGGTTTTATCCATTTATCCGACGAATTTACGACTGGTTCGAGCATCATGCCACATAAGAAAAACCCCGATGTATTCGAGCTTACTCGCGCTAAATGCAACAAAATACAAGCCATTCCTCAGCAAATAACATTGATTACAAATAATCTGCCGTCGGGCTATTTCCGCGATTTGCAAATTATCAAAGAAGCATTCAT
>DAIOHI010000568.1:0-1818 GCA_036744815.1 Paludibacteraceae bacterium | reverse complement strand
CCACTGTCGGGCGTGAATACGAATTTACTGAAGTAGCGGTAATTAATCCCGAAACAGGCGAAGAATGCCCCCTTGGAGTAGAAGGTGAAATGTGCTGTCGAGGCTATTTAAACATGAAAGGTTATTACAAAAACCCCGAAGCAACTGCTCAAGTTATTGACCAAAAAGGCTGGCTGCACTCGGGTGATTTGGGAGTAAAAGACGAAAATGGAAATTACCGTATCACCGGACGAATAAAAGACATGATTATTCGCGGAGGCGAAAACATATCGCCTAAAGAAGTGGAAGATTTTCTCTATACAATGCCCGGCGTAAAAGACGTTCAGGTAGTTGCCGTAAAATCGCCCCGCTATGGTGAAGATGTCGGTGCTTTTATTATCCCGAAAGACGGTTACCACTTCAGTACCGAAGATGTGCGCGACTTTTGCAAAGACAAAATAGCAAAATATAAAATACCACGCTACGTGTTTAGCATAAGCGAATATCCTCTGACCGGAAGCGGAAAAATACAAAAGTTCAGGCTTCGAGAGATGGCTTTGGAGCTATGCGAAAAAGAAGGTATCAATATTATATAAACTAAAAACATCTAACCCTGCCTGAAATTATTTTCGAGCAGGGTTAATTGTATATATCTCCCAAGAATAATTTGCACTAAGAAGAGAGGGAATTCTTACTCAGACAAAAAGTGAAAAATATAAATTAGTAAATGAAACATTTTGGAGTCCGTTAGTATAAAGTAAATCTTTGTTTGAGTATAGTTTGAAAAAGTCACAACACCCCTTATGTATCCCATAAAAACAACAATCCACCATAAATCATTTGTTTACAGTGGATTGTTGTTTACTTTTGTGACCCCGCCAGGATTCAAACCTGGAACCTTCTGATCCGTAGTCAGATACTCTATTCAGTTGAGCTACGGGGCCATTTTTGTTTTGCGAGTGCAAATATACGTCTATTTTCCTTTTCCGCAAAATGTATTTAAATAAAAAACAAAAAACTTTTCGCTATTCCTTCGTTACAACCTATTCAAAGAAAGCACAAAGATGCTAACATCAAGTATTACAACATTTTTATCATTATTCCGAATAATTACTTTTCATTTTTTGAAAGACAACGACATCAACAAATTGATCAAATAAGCGAAGCCATTGTTTCAACACTCCGCTTTTTTCATAATTTTCTTGCTCAAACATACGAAGAGTCGCGGCGTTTGTTTGAGCAATATGCACGTAAAGCTGATTTATTTTCAAAAAACAGAAAACATATTCTTCAATCAGATGCAAGGATTGTTTTGCATAACCTTTCCCTTGAAATTGTGAATCAACATACAAACCAAGCGAGATGCGGCTATTATGCAAATCGAAATCAAACAAATCGACCGTACCAAGCACTTCTTCTGTCATTTTATTTACAATCATCAATCGGAGTTGCCGATCTTCATAAATATCTTGTTTCGAATGAGCGATATATTGTTTTATCGCATAACGTGAATAAGGCGTATGCGTATCACTCGCCTCCCACAAGGCTGGATTATTTTCCCATTGATAGAGTATTTCTAAATCTTCCGGTTCAACAGGACGCAGGCGTATATTGTTGTTTTCTAACAAAATTCTATTATTATAATGACCTTCAAAAATAACAAAAAAGTGGTTTCTTATTTTTTTCCAAACAAAGAAGAAAGGAAACTTCTCTTGGGCGGCATCAAATCGTGATGTGTTTCCAAAGCAGGAATTTCGAAAGGTTTTCCATTCGATATCATGCGATATATCACTCCCCAATCAGGAATTCCACCTAGATTTCTATCATCAATAAACAGAT
>DAIOHI010000567.1:0-1819 GCA_036744815.1 Paludibacteraceae bacterium | reverse complement strand
AGGGGTAACAAACACAACTAAAGGCGCGAAGAATCATTAATTCTTCCGCCTTTTTGCTTTGCCTTTTTTGCCGTAATCGTTTTGTAGTTTTATAATCAGAATAATGGCGCTCGAAACGCTGGTAATCGTATTGGCTATGGCAAGCGGATACAATCCCAGCATATAACCTTGAATCATAAAACAAATGGAGCCGATTCCCATGCACAAAAAAGTTCCGAGGGCGATATCGTCGGTCGAACGGGTTCTTACAGTGCGGATGGCTTGGGGCAGATAGCCAAGAGTAATAAAAATAGACGCCAATATGCCAATAATGCTTACAAAGTCCATAGAAATAAATTTATTCAAAAGGTTTCAAATTCGAAATATTGAGAGATTACAACCCAAAGCTTTTCAAAAAAGCAAAGGGCGATAAAGATACAAATAAGATATCGGTCTTGCTAATTCAGTTGCTTTAGGGCACAATCATCTGCACAGCCTTATGTATAATACTTACGCGTAGTGCGGCATCGTTTTTGATAATAATACCGTCGGCTTCCAACAGTACTTTTTCATTTCCTTTTATTTCAATTTTGGGTGATTGAAAAGATGTTATGATGGGATGCTCCAGCAATTTTCCCTTAAAAAGACTCGATAGAGCTGTAATAATAATATCCCAAAAGGAAGGTTTCCGAGCAATCATCACATCAAATAATCCGTCGTAGGGTAGGGCGTTGGGCGTTTGTTTCAATCCACCACCGGTGTAACATCCGTTGGCGATACTTACTGTAAATATCTTTTCTTCGATTTGAATGCCCTCTGCCGAAATTGTCAAGCGATAGGGACGATAGCTGAATGCCGCAATAAATAAAGATAAAGTGTAAAGGAAAGAGTGGCTTCCGAAATATCTTTTCAGCCGATGGGTTAAGTCCACAATTTTGGCATCCAATCCCAAGCCGATGGTGTTGACAAAATAATGCGATTCTTCCTTTGCTTGTTCAATTTTACCAATATCAATGCTTCGTGAATTACCTTTCAAAAACACCTCTATCGAATGCTCGTAATTGCGTGTTAATCCCCAAAATCGTCCCCAGTCGTTACCTGTGCCACGAGGGACGATGGCTAGTTTAAAGCCTGAAACATCTTCTTTGTTTGATAAAAATATCCCGTTTACAACTTCGCTGAATGTTCCGTCGCCTCCTACAACTAAAAAATTGCGGTAATTTTTCTCGATAAATTCCTGTGTAATGGAAATGGCATGTCCTGTGAACTCGGTCAGTCGGTATTCGAAATTGATATTAGCATCCTTCAATGTCGAAAAAAGGTAATCGCATTGTCGTTTAAATTTTCGTTTCCCCGATTTCGGATTGATAATAACCGCCCATTGTTCAGGTGATTCGTTTTTCATTGTATCGATAAAGTATTCAAAGGATATTTTTAAAGTGCTTTGTTTGCTTTTGAAAGCAGATACAAATCCAACAGAGTTATCGCCGCCATTGCCTCAACGATGGGTACCGCGCGTCCGAGAACGCAGGGATCATGTCGTCCGCGGGCTTCTAATTCTATTTCCTTCGAATGTATATCTACGGTTTGTTGTTTTTTTGAAATGGTGGCAACCGGTTTAAACAACACTCGGAAATAAATATCTTCACCATTGCTGATTCCGCCTTGTATTCCGCCCGAACGGTTGGTTTTAGTTGTTATTTTATCTTCATTTTTTACAAACGCGTCGTTCATTTCCGAACCTTTCAGATTTACGCCATTAAAACCCTTACCATAATCGAAACCATGCGCGGCGTTAATGCTAAGCATCGCTTGCGCCAAACGAGATTGTACTTTGTCG
>DAIOHI010000566.1:0-1833 GCA_036744815.1 Paludibacteraceae bacterium | reverse complement strand
GCTGTTTTTAGCACGAATGGCATGTTTTTTCGAGCCGGTATGGATTTAAATTTACTAAAAACAAGTAAAGACAACTCTTTTTCTAATAATGCATTTTTAGTAGGATTTCGGCTGGGAACAAGCTCTTTTTCCTACGACTTGACAAATGTATTAGTTAACGATAATTATTGGGGAGGCTCCGAAATTCGTAATTATGAAAATGTACATGCAAACAAATGGTGGTACGAAGTAGTTGTCGGAATGCGGGTCGAAGTATTTAAAAATGTATTGTTGGGTTGGAATGTTCGTAACAAACATTTGTTTAAAGCAGAAAAAGGTGGAAGCGTTTATCCCTATTTCACACCGGGATTTGGATTTACGCATTCGGCAAACTGGGCTTTTAATTATACGGTCGGTTACAAGTTTTAGACGACAGAATATAAGAACTTGAAGAATTAATAAATAATTATACAATCAAAGGAAAACACTATGAGTATTACAAACAAAGCAGCCGATAATATTCGGATCTTGGCGGCATCAATGGTCGAAAAAGCTAAATCCGGTCACCCCGGAGGAGCAATGGGCGGTGCAGATTTTATCAATGTACTTTATTCGGAATTTTTGGAATATGATCCGAAAAATCCTCGTTGGGAATCGCGCGATCGTTTCTTTCTAGATCCCGGACACATGTCGCCAATGCTCTATTCTGTGTTGGCTTGCACGGGAAAGTATTCGCTGGACGAATTAAAACAATTCCGTCAATGGGAAAGCCCCACACCAGGACATCCAGAAGTAGATATCGAGCGAGGAATTGAAAATACTTCCGGTCCGCTCGGACAAGGTCATACTTATGCTGTAGGAGCAGCCATCGCGGCAAAATTTCTGAAAGCACGCTTTGGCGATGTTATGAGCCAAAATATCTATGCTTTTATTTCCGACGGCGGTGTTCAGGAAGAAATCTCGCAAGGTGCCGGGCGTATCGCGGGTCATTTAGGTTTGGATAATCTGATTATGTTCTACGATTCGAATGATATTCAACTTTCGACCGGAACTGAAGCTGTAACAAGCGAAGATGTAAAGAAAAAATACGAATCATGGAATTGGTCTGTTGTTGAAATAAACGGTAACGACGCATCTCAAATACGTAAAGCGCTTAGCGATGCTAAGGCTGAAAAAGAAAAACCGACGCTTATTATCGGAAAAACGATTATGGGAAAAGGTGCTTTAAAGGCGGATGGTTCAAGTTTCGAGCGTCAATGCGCTACACATGGAATGCCCTTGGGCGAAAGCGGTGCTTCTTTCGAAGAAAGTATCAAAAACCTAGGTGGTAATCCGGAAAATCCTTTTGTGATTTTCGAAGAAACAAAAGAACTTTACGCCAAGCGCGCGAAAGAATTGGAAACAATTGTTGCCAATAAAAAAGCCGCAAAAGCGGAATGGGTAAAAGCCAATCCGGATTTAGCGGTGAAATTAGAAACATTTTTCTCCGGCAAAGCTCCTGTTGTAAATTGGGATGTGATTGTGCAAAAGCCCAATCAATCCACGCGTGCCGCTTCGGCAACCGTACTGAGCGAGCTTGCTAAGCAAGTAGAAAATATGATTGTTTCCAGTGCCGATTTATCCAATTCGGATAAAACAGATGGTTTCTTAAAACATACAAAGGCTTTTACAAAGAACGATTTTTCGGGAGCCTTCCTTCAAGCCGGAGTTTCGGAACTTACGATGGCTTGCTTGTGCATCGGAATGAGTTTGCATGGCGGAGTTGTTCCAGCCTGTGCCACATTCTTCGTTTTCTCCGACTATATGAAACCGGCAATCCGTATGGCGGCTTTGATGGAGCAACCTGTTAAATTC
>DAIOHI010000565.1:0-1835 GCA_036744815.1 Paludibacteraceae bacterium | reverse complement strand
ACGAAGGACTCGAAATCGAAACAATGCGGACAATGCGCTTTTGTCTATTACATAAATGCTTCGGCTGCCGTTGCTAGCTTCATTGTGAACGAAGCAGGCGAATTGTTGGTCTGCCGACGTGCGAAAGAACCGTCGAAAGGAAGCTTGGATTTAGCCGGCGGCTTTATTGACCAAAACGAGACTGCCGAAGAAGCTGTCGCGCGTGAGATAAAAGAGGAAATTGGAGCCGAAGTAAGAGATGCTAAATATCTGTTCTCTATTCCCAATCAATACGAATACAGCGGGTTGACTGTTCCGACATTAGACATGTTTTTCGAATGTAAACTCGATTCCTACGAAAATTTACTTGCTTCCGACGATGTGGCGGAATGCTTTTTTCTTCCTTTCGACCAAATAAAAATCGAAGACTTCGGATTCAAATCAATACAAGAAGGATTGAGACGTTATTTAAATAAATAAACCAAAAATGAAAAAAATATTATTTCTATTGTCAGCAGTTATCATTTTGTCGGCATGCGGTCTGTCGAAGAAGAGTGAAAAGTCCACATTGCGAATAGGAGTGATGTCGTCGATGGATTTTCTGCCCATCAGTATAGCTCAAAAAATGGGATTCTTCAAAGAGCAAGGAATTGATGTGGAATTTAAAAAGTTTTATTCGGCAAACGATCGCGACGCGGCTTTTCAAGCCAATGCCGTGGATGGCTGCGTGATTGACTATACGGGCGCAGTTTTGCAATATGCCGGAGGAATTGAACTCAAGCTGACATCGGCTTGTAATTCTACTTTTTGTATAATGACGGCATCCGATAACATCAACGCGACAACTGATTTAAAGGGGAAAAAAGTGGCTGTATCTCGCAATACGGTTATTGATTTTTGTGTGGATATGGCTCTTGCTTCATCGGGATTAAGTGCCGATGATGTCGAGAAACAGGAAATAAACAAAATTCCTATTCGCTACGAAATGATGATGAATGGAAAAACTGATGCCACCGCACTTCCCGATCCATTTGTTTCGATAGCCGCCAAGGAAGGAGCAAAAAACCTTGTTTGTATGTCCGATTTAGGTTATGCCGTTACCGGAATCATTTTTGCGAAGAAGTCAATTGATGATAAAAAGGAAGATATACAAGCTTTTTACAAGGCATACAATCGTGCTGTCGATTATCTTCACGAACATTCGATACAAGATATTCGCGATGTTTTGATAAATGACATTGGTTTTCCGGAACATTTGGCTGATTCGGTACAATTACCTTGTTATACTCACGCGCAAATGCCGGGCGAAGAAGATATTCGAAAAGTGGTAGAATGGTTGCAAAGTCGGCAATTAATTCCTGCCGATTTCGATGCATCGAATCTTAGCGACAATCAGTTTGTTGTTCAATAAAATCCACGTTTACTAAAAACTTGTAAATTATTTTCATATTTTATTACGAATTAATATAATATCTCATCTAAAAAATGTATTTTTGTTGACGGCTGTTGTGAAAAATCAACAGCCGAACTTGTGTAATGACAAACAGGAAAACAGCCGTTTGTAAAAAGTTGTCGGGTACAACTAAATTCATCTTTTAATCGTGAAAGAAGATCATTCATACGAAACATTTAGTGAGGTATTCACAAAATATCTTAGCGAGCGTAAGTACCGGAAAACTCCCGAACGCTATGCTATACTTGAATGTATCTGTAAGCAAAAAGGGCATTTTACCGCCGAAGTTTTGTTTACGCTCATGCAAAATCATCCCGATTATCCGGTAAGCCTGCCCACTATTTACAATACATTGGAACTGCTTCTGAATTGTCAATTGATTGTAAAACATCAGGTGGGAAGC
>DAIOHI010000564.1:1439-1837 GCA_036744815.1 Paludibacteraceae bacterium | reverse complement strand
AAACTTTACTTTCGAGCATGCCGGAAAACAATTTGGTGCCCCAACTTCCAACCTAAGCATTCAAGTGTCTTCTGTTTACACAACAGGAAGCATCAACTCTGCGGATTGGACTGAATTAGCGATCCCCGATCATCTTGCAGGAGAAACTAATACTTTTAAATCTGCAGGCGACATAGACTTAACTTCTTATTGTGGAAAAAACAACATTCGTGTTGCATTTAAGTATACAAGCACCACAACGGGAGCCGGTAATTGGTATGTCAAAAATGTTCTCGTAACGGCGAGCAATACTTCAGGATATAATAAGCCGTCAGCAAATAAAGCGCTCTTTGCAATTGCAGCTTCCAATTTGATAGTTAAAAATATTGAAGTTGGAACAACTGTTGAAATCTACAATG
>DAIOHI010000564.1:0-1429 GCA_036744815.1 Paludibacteraceae bacterium | reverse complement strand
TTGACTTATCAGGAGATGGAATTGTTAAAGTTAAAATCATTATGACTGGCTATCCT
The DNA here is from genome assembly GCA_036744815.1 of Paludibacteraceae bacterium. Classification (GTDB taxonomy): domain Bacteria; phylum Bacteroidota; class Bacteroidia; order Bacteroidales; family Paludibacteraceae; genus H1. Next base: position 1,373 of record DAIOHI010000564.1, on the reverse strand, counting down.
TCAGATGGAGAAAAATACTGCAATGTCAGCTTAGGAGGTGTTTCTATAGAATCCAAAGCTCCAGCCGGCTTAAATAATCTAACGGACAATGTTGTGAAATTCTTTATTTCAGGAAACACGCTGTCAGCAGCCAATTTAAACCTTGGAACTACTGTTGAAATTTACAATGCCGTAGGAGCAAGAGTTCAAACATCGGTATTCGATGGCAATTCGATTGAATTGAATAACTTGTCGAAGGGCATTTATATTGTACGCGCAGGAAAACATACTCAAAAATTAATGTATTAATACATATTTTGAAGCGATAAAAAAACCGCCGATAGACTCGGCGGTTTTTTTCGCCTAAAAGCTTTAAATTTATAGTTAGAAAAGTGCTTTTATAGCAAATAACTTATCCTTATTTCAATTAATTTTAGTAAATTTGTATCCTTTTCGCCTTTTCAAAAGTTTCTGCTTAAGGAAAAACAAAAGCTTGATCATTATCATAAAAAAGACGAAGAGGGGTGTTCTTCAGAACATGTCTAAACAAATGAAAAAAAATCTTTTTATGAGACAAACTTCGTTAATATTATTTGTTTTCTCTTTTGCAATACTGCAAGCCCAACCCAAGCCCGGCTACTATTCTGCTGCCGAAGGGAAATCTGAATCCGGATTAAAAACAGCACTCTATGATATAATCAAGGGACATACAGATAAAGGATATGATGGATTGTACACCATATATGCCGAAAGCGATATTACTTCTGATGGTAAAGTATGGGATATGTATTCTACCTGCACATGGACACCCGGGAATAAACAATGTGGAGATTACAAAAAAGTTTGTGATTGTTACAACCGCGAGCATTCAATCCCGCAAAGTTGGTTCAACAAAAAGTCTCCGATGAGAAACGATGCTTTTCACGTATATCCTACCGACGGTAAAGTAAATGGACAACGCAGTAACAATCCTTTTGGAGAATGTGCTAATGGAAATAGTCTTGGCGGAAATGCTTTAGGTAAATCAGGTTCTTCCACTTTCCCGGGATACTCTGGGACAGTATTTGAACCTGTAGATGAATATAAAGGCGATTTTGCTCGCACTTATTTCTATTTTGCTACGCGTTACCAAAACATCATGACATCGATTGGGGGAGCTTCTTTCAGTGGCAACACCTATCCGTCGTTATCAAGCTGGTCTATCAATCTCTTTCTCAAATGGCATCGTCAAGATCCAGTAAGTGAGAAGGAAACAAATAGAAACAATGCCGTTGAAAAATATCAAAAAAATCGTAATCCATTTATCGACTATCCCGAGTTAGCCGAATATATCTGGGGTAATAATAAGGGACAAGCATGGAATATAACTTCAGGTTTGAGCGATATCAATATTG
>DAIOHI010000563.1:0-1839 GCA_036744815.1 Paludibacteraceae bacterium | reverse complement strand
CTTTCATATTCATATATACAATCTACATGAGTCCAGAGAATACAAATATAAGAAATATCTGTCACATTAAAACAATTAATTTAATGCGTAAAAATATTTATTAAAAATAAAAGTTTTTATAAAACAATCCATTTTTCGAACAAAAAAGCAGTACTTTTGTTTTTCTGAATAAAGACGATTTGCTATTTGCATCAAAATGAAACGATTGTTTAACATATTTCTTTCATTATCCGTTGTCGCGTTATATCTTTTGACTACGACGGGTTTTGGCATGCATAAATGCGAAAGCAGTCAAGCGTTAACGGTCATTTTTGCAAATGTTGAAACTTGCAATTCAGATATTGAAATTGTAGAAATTCCAGTTTCGGATTGTTGCGCTTCGGAGCATAACGGAGAAAATAATGCAAAAGAAAACATTCATACTTGCAACGACTGCTGTTCGGTAAGCTACGAAGCACTTGGAGGAGATTATAAATACTCTGAACAAAGCGCTCCGACCTTGGCTTACGAATATCTTCTCGCTGTTGCCGAAATTCCTCAATCGGAAAACATCGTCGATCTTTATTCTACACAAAGAGAAGATCGCTATCCGCCTCCCGATTTATTTGGAGAAACACTTTCCATTTATCATTTCTGCCAATTAAGATTATGAATCTTATGATTTTTTGATGTTTGCCGATGCGTTTTTCGCGTTGGCTAATCCCGATTTATCACATTTATCATAATTTTATCAAGAATGAAAACGAAATTTATTTATTATATCTTGTTGCTTTATATTTTATTAATGAGCAACAGTATTTATGCTCAACACATACATGGACATATATTTTCTGAAGAAGAAAACGGCGAATTGACTGCGCTCGAAGGTGCGAATGTGTTTTTTGCAAAAACAGGCAAAGGAGTTCTCTCCAATGCCGATGGTTCTTTCGCTATACAACGCGAAGCCAACGATCCTTTACAGTTAGTAGTTTCTTTTGTCGGCTATGTTTCGGATACCCTTAAGCTGGCAGGTAACAAAAGTGAACATTTCGGCGTTATACTTCGAAAAAGCATTCAACTTTCCGAAACAGTGGTTACCGGTCATCAGGTTGGCACTATTATGTCAACGCTTACTCCGCTGAAAACCGAAACTATTATCAAAGCCGGATTGCAAAAATTGGCTTGCTGCAACCTTTCCGAAAGTTTCGAGAATAGTGCTACGGTTACTGTCGGATTTACCGATGCTGTTTCGGGTGCAAAACAAGTGCAATTGCTTGGATTGTCTGGGGTTTACAGCCAAACTATGAATGAGAATATCCCGACACTTCGCGGACTTTCCTCCACTTATGGTTGGAGTTATACGCCCGGAAGCTGGTTAGAATCCATTCAAATTTCGAAAGGCGCGTCGTCTGTTGTTAACGGATACGAATCGATTACCGGACAATTGAATCTGGAAATGAAAAAACCGAATAATACCGAACCTTTGTTTTTTAATTTCTATGCTGACCATTCCGGACGTTACGAAGCAAACGCTACTGCCGCAACTCAAGTGGCTAAAGATCTATGGACTGGTTTGCTGCTACACGCTTCAACCGAATCGCAGGAACATGACAGCAATAACGACGGATTTATGGATCAACCTAAAACGAAGTTGTTCAATGCTTATAATCGCTGGTTTTATTTAGGCGAAAATGGCTTGCAATCGCGGACAGGAATCAAGTTTTTGTACGAGACTCGTAAAGGAGGGCAAAGCCATAACGCCAATCATTCGGGAGAAATCTATAAAACAAATATTGATAATAAAAACTTTACGGCGGAAAATAAAACGGGATTTCCTGTTGGAACAAAAGAAGGACAAAC
>DAIOHI010000562.1:0-1846 GCA_036744815.1 Paludibacteraceae bacterium | reverse complement strand
GATTATCACCTTGTACGAGCGCTGCTTTAAAATTTTCTTTCAACTGTTTAAGTTCAAGATCAATTAATTTATAATCGGCAAATTCAAACATGCAGATTCCTTTATCTGATGCGGCTGCAAGCATTACTCCAAAATCTGTTTCAATGCGAGTTATATTGATAACGCGTTTGTTTTTACTATTCTGCGGAGAAGAGCCAATCACATTCTTGAACATGCTGTTGAATCCGCTTAATGAATCATAACCTGAATTATAAGCAACATCCGTTACATTTTGGTCGCTTTGAAAACGTTGAAAAGCACTGTTTGCCCGATACATTCGTTGATAAGCGTGAAAAGTCTGATTGTAGTTTTTCTGAAACCACCGACGAACCTGATTTGCTTCGAGTCCCATTTCCGTCAATCCGGCGTCTGTTATTTTTATAGTGGGATTTTCTTCCATATATTTTAAAAGTTGCTTGATAGCGGAAGGTGGATTTCCCAATTTTTCCAATGGTTTGCATACTTTGCACGGTCTGTAACCGTTTAGCATGGCTTCTTTTGCAGAAGGATAAAACTCGATGTTTTCCAATTTAGGTTTAGCCGGACAAGTCGGGCGACAAAAAATACCTGTCGTTTTTACCCCGACAACAAATACGCCTTCAAAAGAGCTGTCTCTTTCAAGAAAAGCTTTGTAAAATACGTCTCTTTCTTTTTCCATTTTTTTCAATGACTTTTATTTAATCCTTCAAATTGCCAAAAAACACAAATTAGCAATTTATTTTGCCACAAAGTTAAAGTTCTATTAATCTGTGTGCAACCGAAAACTTAACAATTTCCTTAAAATTTAGTTTATTCGTCAGTATTCCTTCATTTTAAAATGAAAAAATGTATTATATATTGTGATATCCGATATATTTGAGGAAAAATAATTTATTTACCTTTGTCAAAATTGAAGCCAAGAAAGGAAATAATAATTGATTGCAATTCAATGAAAATATATTATGACAACAACTAAGCATGAACTTAGAGCCTTGATAGCTGCTCGAAAAAGAGAATATAGCTCAGAAGTAAAAAAGCAGAAATCGGAACAAATTATTAAGAAACTGATTGAAACGGATGAATATAAAAATGCTCGCTCTATACTTTGCTATTGGTCGATGTCCGATGAAGTGCAGACACATGATTTTATCGTAAAAGCGGCTCAAGAAAAACGAGTTTATCTTCCTGTTGTTGCAGGAGATATTTTGTTGATACGAGAGTTTTTCGAAATTAAAAATCTGACGAAAGGAAGTTCTTTCTCGATACTCGAACCTGACGAAAATGCAAACGAAATAGGACTAAATCAAATAGATTTAGTTGTTGTTCCCGGAATTGCCTTCGATTTGAACGGAGGGCGTTTGGGGCGTGGAAAAGGATTTTACGATAAATTATTGACGACGGCAAATGTTTGTAAAATAGGTATTTGTTTTGATTTTCAGTTGATGGAGGATGTTCCGAAAGACGAGTTTGATGTGTTGATGAATAAAGTAATATTTGGATAAACAAAAGGCTCTGAAAAATAGATAATTTTCAGAGCCTTTTGTTTATGAGATGTTTTTCTATTTTACTCCATTTCTTTTTAGTAATGCGTCAATTGTGGCATCTTGTCCGCGGAAGCGTTTGTAAAGAACTGATGGAACTTCGGTTCCACCGCGTTCCAACACATTTTTCCGGAATGAATCAGCAGTTTTTTTATCAAAAATCCCGTTTTTATCAAATACCGAGAATGCGTCGGCATCCAATACTTCCGACCATTTATAGCTGTAATATCCGGCGGCGTATCCTCCTGAGAATATATGACCAAAAGTCGGACTCATGGCAGTTTTAT